>NZ_JBHZAH010000185.1:0-5961 GCF_042754225.1 Rhodococcus sp. NPDC059234 | reverse complement strand
GCACTCGTCGAGTGCGGGCCCTTTCGTCTGCCCGGCGCCGGCGTACGTTGGCGGTGGAACGGTCGATCGATGCGCGCACCCCGGAAGCACTGCGAGTTCCGCTTCTACGAGGAGCTGAACGACTTCCTCGCGCCCGCGCTGCGCAAGCGGACCTTCCCGCACGCCTTCGACGGCACGCCCTCGGTCAAGGACCGGATCGAGTCGTTGGGCGTGCCGCACACCGAGGTCGACCTGGTTCTCGTGGACGGCGTCTCGGTCGGCTTCGACCGCCGGTTGCGCGGCGGCGAGCGGGTCGCGGTGTACCCGGTGTTCGAGCGCCTCGACCTGACCGGCGTCACCCGGCTGCGCCCGCGGCCGCTGCGCGAGCCCCGCTTCGTCCTCGACGTGCACCTGGGCCGGCTCGCGTCGTACCTGCGACTGCTCGGCTTCGACTGCCGCTACCGCAACGACCTCGACGACGGCGAACTGCTGGCGATCTCGCTGGCCGAGTCCCGGACGCTGCTCACCCGCGACGTCGGGTTGCTGGGCCGGGCCGCCCTGACCCACGGCGCCTTCGTGCACGAGACCGACCCCCGGCGTCAACTGCGCGAGGTGCTCGACCGCTTCCAGTTACATTCGCAGACAATGCCTTTCACTCGATGCGCCCGGTGCAACGGGGTGCTCGCGCGGGTCGGCGCCGAGCAGGTGGCCGGGCGGGTGCCCGCCCAGGTCGCGCGGGAAAAGACCGAGTTCAGTCAGTGCCCGGACTGCGGTCGGGTCTACTGGCCGGGCGGTCACCAGGTCCGGTTGCGCCGTCGGCTCGCGGAGGTCGGGGTGTCGCTGTGACGCCGCGCAGCGCAGCGACGCTCACCACCGCAGCCGTCGCCGCGGCGCAGGCCACGGTGATCAGGATCAGTTGCCGCATGCTCGACGCCACCGTGAGGATCAGCGTCACCTCGACCGCCAGCCCCACCCAGGCGACCGTCGCCAACCGGGTGCGCTCGCGCGCGATCGCGGACAGCAGTGCGCCCTGCAGCACCGCCAGGCACGCACCGTCCAGCGCGAACACCCACAGCAGTCCCTGCACCGCCGCGTAGTCGTCGCCCAGGACCGCCGGCACGAGCGGAGCCGCGAGGGCGGCCGTGACGACCGCGACGGCCCCGATCCCGACGAGGACGCCGAGCGCGGAGCGGACCGCCGCCGCGGAATGTTCGGGGTTCGCCATCTTCGGGTACAGCACCACCCCGACCGCCGCGGGCAGCCAGAACGCGACCTTCGCGGCGACGGCACCCAGCGCGTACTGGCCGGCGTGCGCGTCGTCGAGCACCACCCGCGCGAGCAGGACGTCCACCGAGGACAGCACGATCAGCGCGAGCTGGACCTGCGAGGCCCGCAGCACCGCCGCCACCCCGACCGCGGGGCGAACCGGCGCGAGCCGCGGGCCGGCGCCGGTGACCACCCGCGCCATCACGGCCACCGCACCGGTCCCGACGGCGGACGCGGTCAGCGCGGCGCCGGGGCCGCCGCCGAGGGCCAGCACCGCGACCGCGGGCGCCACCTTGCCGATCCCCGCCGAGGCGAGCACCACCGACAGGGCCGCGAACCGACCGGCACCCTGCAGCAACCCCTGTTCCCCGGACAGCAGCACCAGCACCGGCGCGGTGAGGAGCGCCGCCGTCGTCGCCGCGACACCGGTGTCGAGGAGGGCGGCGATCGGCGCGACGAGCAGTGCGGCCAGTCCTGCGACGATCACCGCGCAGCGGGTGCCGAGCCTGCGCAGGTCGGCGGGGTCGTCGCCGAGCACCACCTGACGGGCCACGACGGTCTGCAGGGCCAGCGCCGGCACCGCGAGCACCAGCTGCGAGGCCGTCAGCGCCGCGAACTCGCCGTACCCGGCGGGCCGCAGCCACCACGCGGCCAGCACCGCCAGCAGGTACGAGGCCGCGTTCGCCGTCATCGAACCGATGGTCACCATCGTCATCCCGGCCACCGCGGTGGTGGCGGGGGTACGAGGCGTCATCCGCCCATGATCGCACCCACTACTGTCGAGCCATGATCGCGCGGCCCGCGGGGCTCTCCCGGGCGGTGCCCGCCCTCTACAGCCTGGCCTTGGCCACACTGATCCTGGGACCGCTGCTCGGCCCCGGCTACCTGCTGCTGCGTGACGCCGTGAGCACCCCGCGGTCGTACCCGACCGACTCGGCGCTGGGCCTGACCGACGCGGCCGCGCGCGCGGTCCCGCAGGATGCGTTGCTGGCGGTGCTCTCCGCGGTGGTGGACGGCGGTGTGGTGGTCAAGGCGATCCTGCTGGTGGCGCTGTGGCTGGCCGGATGGGGCGCGGCCCGAATGGTGGCCGCGTTGCTCCCGACTGTCGGGATGGGCGGGCAGCTGCTCGCGTCGACGGTGACGTTGTGGAACCCGTACGTCGCCGAGCGACTGCTGCAGGGGCATTGGAGCCTGCTCGCCGGCTACGCCGCGCTGCCGTGGACCGTCCTGGCGGTGCTGCGCCTGCGGCGCACGCGCGCGCCGTGGTCGTGGCGGTCGTGGAGTCCGCTCGCCCTGACCCTGGCCGCGGCGGCCCTGACCCCGACCGGCGCCCTGCTCGCCGCGACGCTCGCGCTGGTCCTCGCGGCGTCGCCCGGCGGGACCGGCGCGCGGTGGTCGCGGCTGGCGGTGACGGCGACGCTCGCCGTCCTCGCGTCGGCGCCGTGGCTGACCGCGACCGCGCTGTCCGGTGCCGGGGCGCAGGGCTCGGACCCGTCGGGGGTGGCGGCGTTCGCCGCCCGCGCAGAACCCGGCCTCGGGACCCTCGGCAGCCTCACCGGACTCGGCGGGATCTGGAACTCGGAGGCGGTGCCGGGCAGTCGATCCGGACTCTGGGCGGTGGCCGGGACCGTCGTCGTGCTGGCGATCGTCGCGTGCGGGCTGCCGGCGCTGTGGCGCCGGCGGGGCAATCCGGTGCTCGTCGCGCTGGCCGTCGTCGCCGCGCTGGCCGTCGTGCTGCCCGCGCTGGGCGCCACCGCCTGGGGGTTGCGGACCGGCGAGTGGGCGGTGGCACACGTGCCCGGCACCGGACTGCTGCGCGACGCCCAGAAGTGGGTGGCGCTGGCGGTCCCGTTCTATGCGCTGGCCGCGGCCGCTGGGGTGGGGGCGCTGCGGAGTCGCGATCGCGCGGGGCTCCCGACGGCCGCCGGCACCGCTCCGGCGCGATCGACGGCGGCCGCCGCGATCGCGATCTTCGCGCTCCTGATCGCGCTGCCCGACCTGGCGTGGGGCGTCGGCGGGGCGCTGCGCCCGGTGCACTACCCACCGTCGTGGGCCGCCGTCGCGGCCGCGCTCGACGGGCAGGAGGGCGACGTCGCGGTGCTGCCCGCCGGGACATTCCGCCGGTTCCCCTATGCCGGGACCGCCCCGGTCCTCGATCCGGCGCCGCGCATGCTGCCGCTCGACGTGCCGCAGACCGGCCGGCTGATCGTCGGCCCGTATCGGGAGCCCACCTTCACCGGCGGCGGCCGAATCGAGATCGGCGGCGAGGGCGCGCGCGCCGAACAGATCGAGGCGGCGCTGCTCTTCGGGCTCGACCCGCAGCACCTGTCGGATCTCGGGGTCGGCTGGGTGCTCGTCGAACGGGACTCGGCCGGGCCGCTCGATCTCGCCGAGGAGACGCTCGTGCGGTTGGAGCCAGTGGTCGGCGACGAGCACCTGGCGCTGTACCGGGTGCCCGGCCAGGTGGTACCGCCCCCGGACCGCTCGGGCGCCCGGGCCGCGTCGATCGCCGCACACCTGGTGTGGGCGGCGCTGCTAGCCGGCGGCGCGCTCGGCTGCGTACTCGGCGGGTACCGCCGGAACCGGTCCGATCAGGCCTGAGACGTACCGGCCCGCAGCGGATTCGGCGAGCACCGTGTGCACCCCAGCCGCGGTCTGCGTCCAGGAGAACTCCGCGGCCCGCCCGCGCGCCTTCTCGCCGAGCTCGGCGCGGCGCTCGGCGTCCACCAGCAACAGCTCGACGGCGTCGGTCAGCGCGCCCACCTCGTCGGTGGTGCCCGCGATCTCGCCGCCGACGACCAGTCCGGTCACCCCGTCGACGATCGAGTCGGTCAGGCCCCGCGAGCTGCGGTAGCCGACGGTCGGGACGCCGTGCAGGGCCGCCTCGATCACCGCGAGCCCCCAGCCCTCCTTGCGCGACGGCATCACGTGAACCCAGGCGCGAGAGAGCAACTCGTGCTTGCGTTCCTCGTCGACGTGCCCGTGGAAGGTCACCGCGTCGGCGATGCCGAGCTCGTGGGCGTGCCCGCGCAGGTTCTCCTCCCACCAGCCGCCGCCGATGACGTCGAGGTGCAGTCCGGGGTTGCGGGCCCGCAGCGTGGCGACGGCGGCGAGGGCGTCCTCGATCTGCTTGTGCGGCACCAGCCGCGAGAGCACGCAGATGCTCGGGTGCTCGGTGCGGGTGGCGTCGTCACCGGAGCGGACGGTCGGGGGCACGGTGTCGGCGCCGTTGCGGACCACCGCGACCCGCTCCGTGTCGACGCCGAGCGCGGACAGTTCCTCGGCGGACGGCAGCGAGACGGTCAGGTACTGGTTGCGGCGGTGCACCCGCGGCGACAGCACCGACTCGACCCACCAGCCGATGCGCCCGATCAGTCGTCCGGCGACCGGCCACTGCTCGCGGTGGCAGTGGTGCACCAGCACGGTGATCGGCGCACCCGCGACCACCCGCGCGAAGAACGGGATGCCGTTCTGGGTGTCGATCACCGCGTCGGGCGAGATGCCCTTGAGCGGTCCGAAGCCGAACCGGCCTGCGGCGATCGCGGCCAGCGCGCGCGGGTAGACGGTGAACCGTCCGCCGCCGCGGCTGATCCGGATGCCGTCGACGGTCTCCTCGCGCGGGGCGCCGGGATAGCGGGCGGTACGGAGGGTGACCTTGATGCCGCGCTCGGCGAGGCCGGCACCGACCTGCTCGAGATAGCGCTCGCTGCCGCCGCCCTGTGGGTGCCCGGTGTCGCGCCAGCACAGCAACAGAACCTCGCGCACGACTTCTCCTGGACCGTCGGATGTCACGACCGCGGCGCGGCCGCTGCTCACCATATCGGCTGGCGGCCTCCTGAGGTTTCGTTACCTCCGGCCGCGGCGCGGGGTCGCGACGCCGCTCGCTAGGGTTGCCTCCCGTGACCGCGCTCCCCGTGACCCGCATCTTCGCCCGTCGGGCCACCCTCCGGCGGTCGGTGGGACTGCTCTCGGACTTCCGTTACGAGCAGTCCGACCCGGACCGCTTCTACGGCGCGCTGGCCGGCGACTCGCTCGAGCTGATCGAGGACCTGTACGCGGGGACGACGGGGCAGAGCCTGGACGGTCGGACCGTCCTCGACGTCGGCGGCGGCCCCGGCTATTTCGCGGACGCGTTCCGCGGAGCCGGCGCCCGGTACGTGCCGGTCGAGCCGGACCCGGCCGAGATGCACGCGGCCGGCCTGCCCAGCCACGGCGGCATCCGCGGGTCCGGGATGGCGCTGCCACTGCGCGACGACAGCGTCGACATCTGCTTCTCCTCCAACGTGGCCGAGCACGTCCCCGAGCCGTGGACGATGGCCGACGAGATGCTCCGCGTGACCAAGCCGGGCGGGATGGTGGTGCTCTCCTACACGCTGTGGTGGGGACCGTTCGGCGGGCACGAGACCGGACCGTGGCACTTCCTCGGCGGCGAGTACGCCGCCCGGCGGTACGCCCGCAAGAACGGCCGCGAACCCAAGAACCGATACGGGGTCTCGCTTTTCGCCATCGGCGCGGCGGACGGCCTGCGGTGGGCGAAGTCCCAGACCGGAGGCGACGTGCTGGCCGCCTTCCCGCGCTACCACCCGAGGTGGGCGTGGTGGATGGTCCGGCTGCCCTGGCTGCGCGAGGCGCTGGTCTCGAACCTCGTCCTGGTCCTGCGCAAGCGGTAGGCGCTCCGCGCAGTGGTGCCGATGCGGAGTCCCGGGACTCCACATC
>NZ_JBHZAH010000184.1:0-6225 GCF_042754225.1 Rhodococcus sp. NPDC059234 | reverse complement strand
GACATCCGGGGCGCCGCCGTTGCTCGTGATCGCGAGACGTCTCGGAGGTGTAACGATTCACCGCACCAGCACGAATTCTCGACGGGAACGTGTCTTGAATCGGCAGCCAATTCCCAGGTCGTGACCAACCCGAAGCAATACCCAACGTGGTTACGGTCCCGTAGGCTAGGTTGAGCCGATTTTCCGCGGATACATGGAGGCAAGTAATGGCGAGAGATTTGACCCAGCTGGAGCTACTGCAGGAGCTGCAGCCGGTGGCCGAATCCAATCTCAACCGACACCTGTCCATGGCGAAAGACTGGCACCCCCACGACTACGTCCCGTGGGACGAGGGCCGCAACTTCGCAGCGATGGGTGGCGAGGACTGGGATCCCGAGCAGTCCCGTCTCGATCCGGTCGCGAAGGCCGCGATGATCACGAATCTGCTCACCGAGGACAACCTGCCCTCGTATCACCGCGAGATCGCGGAGAACTTCTCCCGGGACGGCGCCTGGGGCACCTGGGTCGGTCGCTGGACCGCCGAGGAGAACCGCCACGGCATCGTGATGCGTGACTACCTGACCGTGACCCGCGGCGTGGACCCGGTGGCCCTCGAAGAGGCCCGGATGATCCACATGACCAACGGCTACTCCTCCCCCGGTGACACCGAGGGCCTGCTGCACTCGGTCGCGTACGTGACCTTCCAGGAACTCGCCACCCGCGTCTCGCACCGGAACACCGGCAGGGCCTGCAACGACGACATCGCGGACCGGATGCTCGCCCGCATCGCGGCCGACGAGAACCTCCACATGATCTTCTACCGCAACATCTGCGAGGCCGCCCTCGACGTGTCGCCGGACCAGACGATCGCGGCGATCACCGACGTGGTGACGCACTTCGAGATGCCCGGTGCGGGCATGCCGAACTTCCGCCGCAACGGCGTCCTGATGGCCAAGCACGGCATCTACGACCTGCGTCAGCACCTCGAAGAGGTCGTCATGCCGGTGCTGCGCAAGTGGCGCATCTTCGAGCGCCAGGACTTCACCGGCGCCGGCGAGGCGTCACGCGACGCGCTCTCCACGTTCCTCGACGACCTGGGCGTGCAGGCGACCAAGTTCGAGGAGCAGCGCGACCGCATGCTCGCCCGCGAGGAAGCCAGGCGCGAGCAGCAGGCCTCCTGACCGAGCGAGGGTCCTGAGCCCTCCCGCTATTCTGTGCCCGGTACCGAACTTCGGTACCGGGCACAGTCATTTCCGAGGTATCGATGTCAACTCCCACCGCTCAGCACCTGCGCATCGGCTCGCTGGAGCTGCGTAGCCCCGTCGTGCTCGCCCCGATGGCGGGCATCACGAACGTGGCGTTCCGCACCCTGTGCCGCGAGCTCGAGCTCGAACGGTCGGGCAGCACGTCGGGCCTGTACGTGTGCGAGATGGTCACCGCCCGCGCGCTGGTCGAACGCCAGCCCGCAACCCTGCACATGACCACGTTCGGCCCCACCGAGACGCCGCGGTCGCTACAGCTGTACACGGTCGACCCGGACACCACCTACGCGGCGGCCAAGATGATCGTCGACGAGAACATGGCCGACCACATCGACATGAACTTCGGCTGCCCGGTCCCGAAGGTCACCAGCAAGGGCGGCGGCGCCGCGCTGCCGTACAAGCGGACCCTGTTCGGCCGGATCGTCGCGGCCGCGGTCAAGGCCACCGAGGGCACCGACATCCCGGTGACCGTGAAGTTCCGGGTCGGCATCGACGACGAGCATCACACCCATCTCGACGCCGGACGCATCGCCGCCGGGGAGGGCGCCGCGGCGGTCGCGCTGCACGCCCGGACCGCCGCGCAGCGCTACTCCGGCACCGCAGACTGGGGCGAGATAGCCCGCCTCAAGGACCACGTCACCGACGTTCCTGTCCTGGGCAACGGCGACATCTTCGCCGCCGAGGACGCGGTCCGGATGATGGCGGAAACCGGCTGCGACGGCGTCGTGGTCGGTCGCGGGTGCCTCGGCAGGCCCTGGCTGTTCGCCGAGCTGAGCGCGGCCCTGAACGGAACCCCCGAGCCCACCCCGCCCACCCTCGGCGAGGTGGCGACGATCATCCGCAGGCACGCGGAGCTGCTCGCCGCCCACCACGGCGAGGACAAGGGCCTGCGGGAGCTGCGCAAGCACGTCGCGTGGTACCTGCGCGGCTTCCCCGCCGGCTCGGATATGCGGGTGGCGATGGCGATGGTGTCGACGCTCGAGGAACTCGACGGGCTGCTGGTCCAGCTGCCCCCGGACGTGCCGTTCCCCAAGGACGCCGAGGGCCCGCGCGGACGGCAGGGCTCTCCCGGCAAGGTCTCGCTGCCCGAGGGCTGGCTCGACGACCCCGAGGACTGCCTCGTGCCCGCCGGCGCCGATCTGATGCATTCCGGCGGCTGACCAGCAACGATCGGACCCGACTGGATCGCACAGGTCCGGTAAGTATCATGTTGGAACCGTCCGGCGTCGGCGGTGGCAAATTACGCGAGAGGCGAGGATCTGTAGGTGGGCGACGATCACGGTCCGGGCCCCGCGCCCGAGGGCCGCGCCCCGTGGGAAAGACCGATCTCCCATGTGAGCCGTCCCATTCGTCGGGTTCCTCCCCAGAACCAGCCGCCCCAGCACGCAGCACCGGCGAATCCGGCACCGCCACCGCGCCGCGACCCGCCGACCGGGGAACGCCCCGCGGCACCCGAACCGGAACCGCAGCCCACCGGCTGGATGTACCGCGCCGAGCCGGAAGTCGTACCGGCCGCCGACGACGATGCCGCCCCGGCCGTCACCCGGCTGGTCGCCAACAAGCGCCGCAAGCAGAAGCGGCTGCGCGTGGTCGGCCGCAGCGCGATCGCGATGGTCGCCGTGATGACCCTCGTCCTCACCGGCGTCGTGTGGGGCTACCTCCGGGCGACCGACAACGGATTCCTTCAGGTCGCCGCCCTCGACCCCGACAGCACCGACGTCGTCGACCCCGGCGGCCAGTACGGCGACGAGACGTATCTGATCGTCGGCACCGACACCCGCGCGGGCGCCAACGGCGGCGTGGGAGCCGGGTCCGTCGCCGATGCCGAGGGATCCCGCTCGGACACCGTCATCCTGGTCAACATCCCGGCCGACCGCAGCCGCGTCGTCGCGGTGTCGTTCCCCCGCGACCTGGACATCGTCCGCCCGAGCTGCCAGGGCTGGGACAACGACAAGGGCGAGTACACGAACGAGGTCAGTCCGGGCGCCGACAACGACAAGCTCAACTCGGCGTACGCCTTCGGCGGTCCGAAGTGCCTGGTCAAGGTGATCCAGAAGATGTCGGGCCTGAAGATCGGGCACTTCATCGGCATGGACTTCTCGGGATTCGAGTCGATGGTCAACCAGGTCGGGGGGGTGCAGGTGTGCACCACCGCCCCGCTGATCGACGACGAGCTCGGCACCGTCCTCCCGCACGCGGGCAAGCAGACCGTCGACGGCGCCACCGCGCTGAACTACGTGCGCGCCCGGAAGGTCGAGGCCGAGGGCAACGGCGACTACGGCCGGATCAAGCGCCAGCAGATGTTCCTGTCCTCACTGCTGCGGTCGGCACTGTCGAACAAGGTGCTCTTCGACCCGGGCAAGCTCAACGGATTCATCAACGCCTTCACCCGGGACACCTTCGTCCAGAATGTCGACACCAAGTCGCTCGTGACCCTCGGCCGATCGCTGCAGAAGGTCGACGCGGGCGCGGTCACCTTCCTCACCGTCCCCACCGCGGGCACCAACGAGCTCGGGAACGAGATCCCCCGCCTCGACGACATCCACTCGATCTTCCAGGCGATCATCGACGACGAGCCGCTGCCCGGCGAGTCCCGCAAGGCCGACGCCGCGAAGGCGTCCGCACCGAGCACGCCCCCGACCGCGGCGACCCCCGCGCCGGCACCGAACCTGCTGGCACTGTCCCCGTCCGCGGTGTCGGTGCAGGTCTCGAACGCGTCCGGCGTCACCGGCGTGGCGGCCGACGCGGCCAATTCACTCGGCGCCCACGGCTTCCAGATCTACAGCGTCGGCAACTACACCGGCATCAGTGGGGCCACGCTGGTCCGCTACGGCCCCGGCCAGGAGGCGGAGGCCGCGACCGTGGCCGCCACCATTCCCGGCGCCCTGCTGCAGGAGACCTCGGACCTCGGCGCGATCGTCGACGTGGTCCTCGGATCGGGCTTCTCGGGCAAGATCACCTCGCCGCCGACGGTCGGCAGCGCGCTGCACCCGACCGTCGCGCCGAAGTCGGCCGTCGTCTCGGGGACCACGATCGAGGAGCTTCCCCCCGACCTCTCGTTCACGAACGCGGCCGACGATTCTTGCGCATAGCGCTCTGACGTGCAGCGTCATTCATCCGCTGTTCACCTCGTCATCGTGACTTGGTTCCTGGCAGGAACTAGGCTGTGACCTCATGCGCGTGGCTTACAACGAACAGATGACCGAACTCGCCGACATGCTCGGCGAGATGGCGGGCCTCGCGGGAACGGCGATGGAGCTGGCGACCCAGTCGCTGCTGCAGGCAGACCTCCCGCTGGCCGAGCAGGTCATCAGCGATCACGACCAGATCACCGAACTCAGCGTCTCGTGCGAGGAGCGGGCCTTCGCCCTGCTCGCGCTGCAGGCGCCGGTCGCGGGTGACCTGCGGTCGGTGGTCAGCGGCATCCAGATCGTCTCCGACATCGACCGCATGGGCGCGCTGGCGCTCCACGTGGCCAAGATCGCGCGCAGGCGACATCCCAATCACGTGCTGCCCGAGGAGGTCAACGGGTACTTCGCGGAGATGGGCCGGCTCGCGGTCGCCCTCGGCGCCGGAGCCAAGGAGGTGCTCGAGACCCGTGACCCCGAGCGCGCCGCGAAGCTCCGCGAGGAGGACGACGCGATGGACGACCTGCACCGCCACCTGTTCACGGTGCTGATGGACCGCGAGTGGAAGCACGGCGTCGCCGCCGCCGTCGACGTGACGCTGCTGGGCCGGTTCTACGAACGCTTCGCCGACCACGCCGTCGAGGTGGCCCGACGGGTGATCTTCCTGGTGACCGGCAAGATGCCCGTCGACCCGGACGAGACCACCGAGCCGCAGGCCTGACCCCACCGACCACCGAAGCCCCGACCGGAATCCGGTCGGGGCTTTTCGCTTTTCGACCACCTGATCCATCCGATCCTCCCGCTCACCGGGAGGTGCAGATTGAGGGTGGTCGGCACTGAATGTTGTGTTGCTCACATAGTGTTGGTCCTCGAGAAGAGCGAGAAGGATGCCACAGACATGAGTGCAGAAACGGACAGTCGCTGGGCGAGCGAATCGGCCCCCGAAGCTCTCGCGGGCTACGCGCCGGAGGTTGCTGCCGCCCTCGCGGACCTGGTCGCCTCGAGCCCGACCGGCTTCGCCGGGCCGCTGGTGGCGTTAGCGCGGACAACCTGCGCCCAGGCACTCGCGCTGACACCACTTCCGACGCCCGACCTGCCCACGCCGAACCCTGCGACGGTCGTCGGCCGCGAGCGCGTTGCGCTGGAGTTCGCGGAACAGTTCAGCGTCGACGTGTCCGTTGTCGACGCCGCCACCCGAGCGGCCCTGGTGGACGCGCTCGGTCACCGGACCGGCACGTTCGTGACGTCCGTCTACGTCGCCGACTGGGCGCCCCGGCTTCGTCGCGTCCTGGAACAGCTGTTCGGGCCCGCGCCCACCGGCTGGGCGGCCCCGAATCGATGGAACGAGGCCGACGACGACCCGTGGCCGCTGGTCGACGCGTTCCTGCGGAGCGTCGCCAAGCTGCGCGTCCTCGACCCGGTCACCACCGAGCTGGTCCGCCTCCGCGAGGCGCGCCAGCACAACTGTCGGCTCTGCAAGTCCCTGCGCAGCAGGTCGGCGCTGGCGGCCGGCGCCGAGGAAGCGACCTTCGATCAGGTCGACAACCACACCGACAGCGCACTCTCCGACCGCCACAAGGCCGCTCTCGCACTCACCGATGCGATGGTCTGGCAGCCGGGTCACATCGGAGCCGATGTCATCGACGCTGTGCGGCAGCACTTCTCACCGGCCGAGGCGGTGGAGCTCGTCGTCGACATGATGCGCAACGCCAGCTCCAAGATCGCCGTGGCGACGGGCACCGACCAGGCCCGGGTCAGCGAGGGGGTCGAGATCTACGACGTGAACGCGGACGGGACACTCGACTTCGGCCTCACCGCTCCGGCCTGATCGGGTCGAACGGATCGACAGCCGACAC
>NZ_JBHZAH010000183.1:0-6465 GCF_042754225.1 Rhodococcus sp. NPDC059234 | reverse complement strand
GCACGAGCTCGAGCGCCGCGACGGCTCGACCGCCCTGATCTCGATGTGCGCGGGCGGCGCGCTGGCCACCGGCACCATCATCGAGCGGATCTGACCGGCATGGTGCCGGCCGTGGGACGCATCCACCGACGGCCGGCACCATCATCGAACCCTCGAGGCCCTCGGTGCTAGGCCCTCCCGGGGCACCTAGGGTGGGCGCTCGCGTGAGCGCGTCGGATCGACTCCCAGTGGCACAACCCGATCCCGCGCTAGAACCGGCAGCAGCAATTGTCGACCCACAAGCTCCGGACTCGGTCAGACCGAAGTGCCGCTGCCTGGACGTGGGCGGCGGTAGAAGTCCCGGTAGGTGCGCAACGCCATTGCCACGTAGGCGATGGTTTTCGGAATCATAAGCAGTCCGACCAACGGTGATCGCCGGCCGAACAGGACGACGGGGGTGTAGAAGGCGCAGGCCAGCAGCATCTTGCTGAACCAATTCCACGTTTTGCCGAAACGAACTCGCCAGGCGTCGAGGGTGAAGACGTAGAAGAACGTCATGGTGATCGAGGAAACCATCTCGCCGATACCGATCAGGCTGGTGCGCTGGCCCAGCCAGGTGACGAACGACTCGTCCCTGCCTCGGACAAAGGCGAAGACGCGGAATCCGACATGGGCAGTGTCGCCGATGGCAAGCATGGTGATGCCCTGCGCAGCAGATCGGCGGTGCGGCGATCCTCCGACGCGACGTGTTCCTTGCGGCGGTCCATCGCGGCGACGAGAACCCAGACGGTGACGATGTAACTGACGTCGAAGACCGACTCGAACCACTTGCGGGCGGGGCTGTCCTGCGGTACGAGTTGGCTTCCGGGCCTCCCTCACGCGGCCCAGCGTGCGGGCGATTGCGTGGCACCATGGGTTGATCTCGGCGCAATCGCGACAGTTCGTGTCCGGGAGCAGCTTTCGAGCGAGAACGTCCAGATGCTGGTACCCGTGGGCGATGCCAGGGATGTACCCGTGGGCGATGCCAGGGATGCGGGGGCAGTTGGTCGGAGCCGACGTTTTCTTCTGGTCGGTCACATGCGGCACTGGCACGTCCCGCAGCGCCGGATCCGACGCTCAGGCTCCCTGAGTGGGTCCGGCACGGCGTTAGGCTTGAGGGGTCTCGCCCGGGCTGGGTATGCCAGGGTTCGGTCGCCTCGATCGAGGAGGACGCGATGTCCCACGAATTGCTCACGGCCGATACCCTGCTCGCCTCGCTGCGCGCAGAACTGTCCGCAGTGGAACGGGCGATCCGCTCGCACTGCCTGCTGGAGGCGCTCGCCGCCGGGCGCGTCCCCCAGGATCGGCTGCGGGCGTTCGCGAGCGAGCAGTATGGGGTCGTTTCCAGCGACCGGCGCAGCTTCGCGTTCCTCGCCGGGCGCTTCCCGGAGCCTCCCGCCGGCGACCTGTTCCTGACCCTTGCCGCCGGCGAAGGCCAGGCGCTCGCCAGGTTGCTGGACTTCGCCGCCTGGCTGGGCCTCGACGAGGCGGGGTTGCGCAGCCACGAGCCTGATCCCCGAGCGCAGGCCTACCCGGCATTCGTGGCGTGGCTGGCGCTCAACGGCTCGCGTGCCGACGTGACGCTGGCGTTCCTGGCCAACTTCGCCGCGTGGGGCGCCAACTGCGGGGCCGTGGCACGGGCGCTGCGCGAACGCTACGGCGCCGGCGAGGCGGCGCTCGCGTTCTTTGCATTCTTCGCCGAGTCACCGCCGGATTTGGAGGAGCAGATGCTCGCGATCCTTCAAGCCGGGCTGGATGCGGGCGACACGGCCGTACGCGCCCGGCGCTGCGCCCGCCTGCTGCAGTCCTACGAGCTCCTCTTCTGGGACAGCGTCGCGCAGGGGATCGCCTGATGGCGATCAGGTAGGGCACATGCTGCGACCTCGACAACACGGGTCCAGGGAGTAATTGGCGTCCAGAAACCCGACGTGGACATCCGGGGATTGCAGTCACGATGTTGCATCCGATGCGCTACGCAGGAACGTTGCGTGCAACGCCAGCCCGCTGGTTGCGATTCGCTCGCACGAGCTGCCATTGATTCGTGTCGGGTCTGCGGAGTGAGCTCGTCGGCCGTGACGGTCCGGGCTCACGGCCGGTGCGGTGGAGGCAATCTGGTCGCCCCACACCGGCCCGCGCCGAATACGCCTCGCGGCGTCTGCGCGGCGGGACTGGCAGAATCGGCCGCGTGGACACGCCAGCGAGTTCCAGCGCCTCGCCGGCGGTCGGCCGCGCGCTCGACATCCTGGTCCGGCTCGCGCAGCGCCCGGGGCCGGTGCGGGCGGCCGCCCTTGCCCGCGACCTCGATCTGCCCCGCTCGTCGGTGTACCACATCCTCTCGGTGCTGGTGGACCGCGGCTTCGTCGTCTACGTGCCCGGCGAACAGGCGTACGGGCTCGGCGTGACGTCGTTCGAGATCGGTTCCGCCTACCTGCGGCACGAGCCGCTCGAACGTCTCGCGCAGCCGATCCTGCACCGGCTCGCCATGCAGCTCGGTCAGGCGGTGCACCTGGGCATCCTGCACGGCAACGAAACCGTCTACCTGCTCAAGGAACGTCCCACCTCGGGCCCGGCTGCCGAGGTCTCGCTGATCACCGACATCGGTGTGCGGCTGCCCGCGCACCTGACTGCCAACGGGTGCGCCATCCTCGCCGCACTTCCCGACGCCCAGGTCAAGGCGCTGTACTCGCGGCGGGGCGACTTCATCACCCGCACCGGACTCGGCCCGCGGACCCTGACCGAGCTGCGCCGCACCCTCGCGGAGACCCGTAGCCGCGGCTGGGCGGAAGAGGTGGACCTGGTGACGACGGGACTGCGATCGGTGGGCACGGCCGTGTTCGACCACAACGGCCGCGCGGTCGCTGCGCTGAGCACCACCTGGCGCAGGCAGTTGGCCTACCCCGAGCCGGACGCCGTTGGGCAGATCCTCCTCGGTGGCGCGGATCGCCTGACCTCCCACATCTCGGGCCACGCCCCGTCCCCCGGCTGAGTCGGCAACTTCGGGTCTTGTGAGGCAGTTCACAGGGTTGTACAGTCCTGTATATACAACTGCTCACGAGAGGATGGCGACGATGACGCAGGCCTGGGACGAGGACTTCCGCGCCCGGATGGTGGACCCGGTATTGGCGGAGTTCTACCGAGGTGCCCTCTCGGAGGCCTACAAGCACGACTTCGACCCCGGTCGCGCCGTCGCGGACGTCACCCGAGTCGAGGCGCTGCGCACGGATTCGTTCGAGGTCGCACTGCACGAGCCGACCGGATCGGCGCGCGGGCAGCTGCGACTCACGTTGTACATCGACGGCGATGCGGTCTCGCTCAGCCGCATCCTGCCCGTGATCCAGTCCCTCGGCGTCGAGGTGCTCGACGAACGCCCCTACCCGATGGCCGACTCGACCGGCAGTCCGTGCTGGATCTACGACTTCGGCCTCGCGCTCGGCAACGATCCGGCACCGGCCGACACCGTCACGGCCACCCGGTTCACCGAGGCCTTCGCCGCCGCGTGGCGCGGCGACGCCGAGGTGGACACCTTCAACCACCTGGTGCGTCGCGCCGGGCTGACCTGGCGGCAGGTGTCGATGCTGCGGGCATACGCGAAGTACCTGCGTCAGGCGGGATTCGCGTACAGCCAGGAACGAATCGCGGAGGTCCTCTCCGCCCACCCCGGGTCCGCTCGATTGCTGGTCGAACTCTTCGAGGCCAGCTTCGACCCGGCGGCGAACCGCCAGGACAGGCGGGACGAGCTGACCGGCCTCCTCGACGAGGCGCTCGGCAGCGTGGTCAGCCTCGACGAGGACCGCATCCTGCGTGCCTACACGACCCTCATCCGGAACACCCTGCGCACCAACTACTTCGCCCACGGCGGTACCTCGCCGTTGTTGTCGTTCAAGTTCGATCCGCAGCAGATCGACGAACTCCCCCACCCCCGACCGCGATTCGAGATCTACGTCTGCTCGCCGCGGGTCGAGGGCGTGCACCTGCGGTTCGGTTCGGTGGCCCGCGGCGGACTGCGCTGGTCGGACCGCAAGGAGGACTTCCGCACCGAGGTGCTCGGACTGGCGAAGGCGCAGGCGGTGAAGAACGCGGTGATCGTGCCGGTCGGGGCCAAGGGCGGCTTCGTCGTCAAGCAGCCGCCGGCGCCGACCGGGAGCGACCGGGCCGATCGCGAGGCACACCTGGCCGAGGGGATCGCGTGCTACCGGCAGTTCATCGCCGGACTGCTCGACGTCACCGACAACATCGACACGGCCACCGGTTCGGTCGTGCCCGCCCGCGACGTGGTTCGCCGCGACCCGGACGACACCTACCTCGTCGTCGCCGCGGACAAGGGCACCGCGACCTTCTCCGACATCGCCAACGAGGTCGCCGCCGAGTACGGCTTCTGGCTCGGCGACGCCTTCGCCTCCGGCGGCTCGGTCGGCTACGACCACAAGGCGATGGGCATCACCGCGCGTGGCGCCTGGGAGAGCGTCGCGCGGCACTTCCGTGAGATGGGCCGCGACACCCAGTCCGAGGACTTCACCGTCGTCGGTATCGGCGACATGAGCGGTGACGTGTTCGGCAACGGAATGCTGCTCAGCAACCACATCCGACTGGTCGCCGCATTCGATCACCGCCACATCTTCCTCGATCCCACCCCGGACGCGGCGACCTCGTTCGCTGAACGCAGTCGGCTGTTCGGCCTGCCGCGTTCGTCCTGGGCGGACTACGACCGCTCCCTGGTCAGCGCCGGCGGAGGGGTGTGGGCACGCTCGGTGAAGTCGGTGCCGATCGGCCCCGAGGTCCGCGGCGCACTCGGCCTCGCCGATGACGTGTCCGCTCTGGCCCCGGCCGACCTGATCGGTGCGATCCTGCGCGCGCCGGTCGACCTGCTGTGGAACGGCGGTGTGGGCACCTATGTCAAGGCGTCGACGGAATCGCATGCCGCGGCGGGAGACAAGGCCAACGACGGGGTGCGGGTCGACGCGTGCGCCCTGCGCGCCCGGGTCGTCGGGGAGGGCGGGAACTTGGGGCTGACCCCGCTCGGCCGCATCGAGTTCGCTCGTGCCGGCGGACGGGTCAACACCGACGCACTCGACAACTCGGCCGGCGTCGACTGTTCCGACCGCGAAGTCAACATCAAGATCCTGCTCGCCGGGCTGGTCGCGTCCGGTGACCTCGAGCCGGACGAGCGGGACGTGCTGCTGCGTTCGATGACCGACGAGGTGAGTGGACTCGTCTTGGCGGACAACAGGTCGCAGAACCGCGTCCTGGGAGTGAGCCGGTCCACCGCGGCCGCCACCCTCGGCGTCCATGCCAGGATGATCGCCAGGATGGAGAGCGACCGCGGCCTCGACCGCGCACTCGAGGCGCTACCCGACAAGCGCGAACTGTCTCGTCGTGCGCACGACGGCACGGGGCTGACCTCCCCCGAACTGGCCACCCTCATGGCGCACGTGAAGCTCGCGGTCAAGGAGGAGCTCCTGGCCGGCGACCTGCCGGAGGACCCGGCGCTGCGCGACCGCCTGCGCGCCTACTTCCCGGACGCCCTGTCGCACCGATACGGCGGCCACCTCGACACGCATCGGCTGCGCCGCGAGATCGTCGCGACGATGCTCACCAACGAGGTGATCGACCACGGCGGACTCACTTTCGCGTTCCGGCTGGCCGAGGACTCGGCGGCGATAGGGTCCGACGCCGTGCGCGCCCACGTCGTCGCGGCCCGGATCTTCGACCTGAACCAGTTGTGGGCCGACGTCGCCGAGAGCGGGCTGCCGACCGACGTCACCGACGCCCTGGTGGTCGACACGCAGCGGGTGCTCGACCGGGTGTCGCGCTGGCTGTTGGCCAACCGTCCGCAGCCCCTCGACATCGGCGCGGAGGTCGAGCGATTCGCGCCGCGACTCGCCCGGCACGGGCACCTGGTCCCGGAATGGCTTCGCGGGCAGGAACTTGCCGACCTGCACGCGCGGGTCGCCGGGTCGATCGACGCGGGAGTTCCGCACGATCTCGCGGCCCGCGTGCACCTGCTGCTCGACCAGTTCGGTCTGCTCGACATCATCGAGGTGGCCGACGTCAGTGGCCGCGAGGTGCCGGAGGTCGCGGAGCTGTACTACGCACTGAGCCAGCATCTCGGCGCGGTGCACCTGTTGCAGTCGGTGTCGAGACTGGCCTACGACAACCGATGGAACTCCCTCGCCCGGCTTGCGATGCGGGACGATCTCTACGGCTCCCTGCGCGCACTGTGCCTGGACCTGCTCGGCACCGCGGCGGACACCGGGGAACCCGCCGCCGCGATGATCGCCCGCTGGGAGGAGCGCAACTCCACTCGCATCCTGCGGGCACGCTCGACGTTGGAGGCGATCTTCGAGAGCCCGTCCGTCGACGTCGCGGCCATGTCGGTTGCGGTGCGCCAGATCCGAAGCCTGGTCGGCAGCGCCTGAGCCGTGCCCGAGCCGGTCGACCCCCGGGGTC
>NZ_JBHZAH010000182.1:0-6503 GCF_042754225.1 Rhodococcus sp. NPDC059234 | reverse complement strand
CCGCCGAACATACGTTGCGAATGCCTCGCACTGCAGCTCGAAAGAGCTTGCGGTGCGAGGCATTTCGCATTTCCAGGGCAAGAACCGTCGCCGGCGCACGGGCACCCGCGGGCGGTCCTACTCGTCGTAGAGGCTGCCGAACTCGTGGGCCTGGACGAGTCGCTTGGGTGCGGTCAGGCACCAGGCCTCGGTGACCAGTTCCAGTAGTTCGTCGGGATCGATCTTCGCCAGCTGCACCACCACCCAGCCGAACTGGCTTGTGGTGAACTGAACTTCGAATACCTCGGGCCGCTCGGCCACCAGTGCGATCTGCTCGTCCAGTGTCGTCTTGAGTCCCACCGTCTCCGTCTTCTCCCACACGTAGCCGAAACCCTTGCCGGCGACCTTGAGGGCGATCCAGCTCGTTCCGGGGCTCTGCACGGACTCGGGCAGGGTGTCCAGCATCGTCAGGAACTCGTCGACAGTCACAGCCATACCCCACGTCTACCAGAGGGGACCGACATGCGAATGCACGTGCAGTTCCACGGTCACTCGTCCCTCGGTGTCCTCAGCTCACGGTGACGGGTGTGGCGAGCCGCGTCGGCGCGCCGCGGCCGCGGAGGACCACGGAATCACCCAGAGCCCACCGGCGCGAGATGTCGGGTGCTGCGGCGGCGACCGTGCGTTCGGACGCGATCAGAGACCCGGGGACGGACTTGGCGAGCTCGCACAGGCGAGCGGCCTCGTTGACCGGGTCGCCGATCACGGTGTACTCGAATCGGTTGCGGGCACCGATGTTCCCGGCGACGGCGATCCCGGCTGCCACACCGATCGCGGCGCTGCAGTCGGGGACCTCGGCGAGGAGCCGGTCCCGGATCCGTCGCGCTGCGGCGAGCGCGCTGCCCTCCGGGTCGTCGAGTTCGGCCGGGGCGCCGAAGACGGCGAGCGCGGCGTCGCCCTCGAACTTGTTGATGAGGCCTCCGTGCGTGTCCACCTCGTCGACGACCACCGCGAAGAACCGGTTGAGCAGTTCGACGACCTCCTTCGGAGGCCGGGTGGCGGCCAGTTGGGTCGAACCGACGAGATCGATGAAGAAGACCGCGATCTGGCGTTCCTCGCCGCCCAGTTCGGGGTTGCGGGCGATCGCGGCCGCCGCGACGTCGTGCCCGACGTGTCTGCCGAACAGCTCCTGGATGCGCTCGCGTTCGCGCAGCCCCTCGGCCATCCGGTTGAACCCGCTCTGCAGCTCGCCGAGTTCGGTGCCGTCGTAGACAACGACGGTGGCGTCGAGGTCGCCCCGCTCGACCCTGGACATCGCGCCTCGCACCGCCCGGATCGGGTCGACCGTCGCGCTCAGTCCGAGCAGGGTCAGGGCGAAACCGCAGACCAACGTGACTCCGCCGATGGCAAGGATCGACACGTTCGCCTTCGTGGCGTCCACGTCCCCCTTCGCCAGGCCGAAGACGGCCACCAGCATCAACCCGAACACCGGGACCCCGGTGCCGAGGGACCAGGTCAGCAATCCGCGCCCGGTGACCCGGGCGATGCGCACGCGGCGTGGGTCGCCGGCCTCGAGGGCGCGGGCGGCCGCGGGCCGCAGTGAGAACTCGCTGAGCAGATAGCAGAACGCACACACGGTGACCGCACCCATAGCGATGGTGAGTGCGACCTTCGGGATCGTGGCCGGATCGATCAGTCCGTACGCGGTGGTGAACAGAGCCAGTCCACCCGACCACAGCACGATCTGGATGACGGTCAGTCGCCAGGGCATCGACAGGGCCGCGGTCGCCTCACGGCGGGTCGGGGTACGTCCCTCGACGGCCCAGCGCAGGTCACGGATTCCCATCAGCGTGCCCCACAGGGTGCCGATGAGCAGCGACACCCCGATGTAGGCCGGTCCGATCACGGCGGTGACGATCCGGAACTCCGAGGTGAAGAGCGCCGGACCGGGGATCACCAGGAGAAACAACACGCCGACGAGGAGGGCGCCGATCAGGTTGGCCAGCATGAGCGACGAGGTGAGCAAGACCTGGACGCGGACCCGGCGAACTCGTGGACTCTCGTCGACGGTGCCGAGGATCGGCGACCCGAGCGGTGCGGCGGAGCGGCGGAAAGGGCGCATGGTGTGCCTCACACTAGCGGCGGGCACCGGGAGGAGGACGGCGCCACGTGTGTCGGGCATGCGGGAGTCGGCGCCGTCGTGTTCTAGGGTGGTGGCCGTGCGTCTCGTGATTGCCAGCTGCCAGGTCGACTACGTCGGACGACTCACCTCCCATCTGCCGAAGGCCCGCAGGCTGCTGCTGGTCAAGTCGGACGGTTCGGTGAGCATCCACGCCGACGACCGCGCCTACAAACCACTCAACTGGATGAGCCCGCCGTGCTGGCTGGTCGAGGACGGCGGTGACGACGGCAAGTCGCTGTGGGTCGTGACCAACAAGGCCGGCGAGGAGCTTCGCATCACGATCGACGAGGTCGAGCACGATTCCTCGCACGAGCTCGGCGTCGACCCCGGTCTGATCAAGGACGGGGTCGAGGCGCACCTGCAGGAACTGCTCGCCGAACATGTGGAGACCCTCGGCGACGGGTACAGCCTGGTGCGCCGCGAGTACATGACTGCCATCGGCCCGGTCGATCTGCTGTGCCGCGACGCCGACGGCGGCTCGGTGGCGGTCGAGATCAAGCGGCGCGGCGAGATCGACGGTGTCGAGCAGCTGACCCGGTACCTGGAACTGCTCAACCGTGACCCGCTGCTGGCTCCGGTGCGGGGCGTGTTCGCCGCCCAGCAGATCAAGCCGCAGGCGAAGACGCTGGCGGAGGATCGCGGAATTCGTTGTCTGACTCTCGATTACGAGGCGCTGCGAGGGATCGAGAGCACGGAGTTCCGGCTGTTCTGAGCGCCCCCTGTGGCCGGGGGAACAGACTCGTCGGGCGGGCCTTCGGGCCCCGGATACAGTGGACGTCATGCCCCGCCGCAACCAGCACCGCTCCTCGGACCGGCCCGCACCCGTCGGGCTGAACGGTCCGCGGGTGGAGTCGGGACCGGCCGGGTACGACGGTGAGCGATTCCTGGTCCGGCAGGTGCCGGGAGCCCGGGCCACCAAGACCTATCGGTGCCCCGGTTGCGACCACGAGATCAGGCCCGGGGTAGCCCATCTGGTGGCCTGGCCGGCGGACGGGCTCGGTGGAGCCGAGGACCGCCGGCACTGGCACACCGGATGTTGGAACGGTCGCGGATCGCGGGGACTTACCCGACGGTGGTCGTGACCGACTTCTGCGGGGCGTCGCCGTCGGCCGCCTCGTCCTTCTCGTTCTCTTCCGAGTCGTGCGCGTCGCCCTTCGAGGGTGCACCGTCGAGCAGTTCGCCCTCGCGGTTGACGGAGGCGAGCATGGCGGGCACCGAGTCCAGCTGACCGCGAATTCCCAAGAGCTGCGCCAACACCCGGCCACGGAGCACCCGGAGTTCCTCGGCGAGTTCCTTCGCGTGCGCGATCCGCTTCTCGGCCTGCTCGGTCGCGGACTGCAGGCGTCGGCGGGACTCGTTGGTCGCGTCGGTGAGCCGGCGCTCGGCCTCGGCCTTGCTCGTCGCCTCGAGCTCCTCGACTGCGGCGACGACCGTGGTGCGCCGCTCGGTCATGGTGATCTCGAAGTCCTGCTGGATCCGGGCACGCTTGGCGTCGGACTCCGCCTCGAGCCGGGCCGCCTCGGACTGCGCGGCCTCGACGGTCCGCGCCGCCTCGGTGCGTGCGCTGGCCATCGTCTGCTCGTGCTCGGTCTCCATCGCCGACCGGCGATCGGCGAGTTCGGCCAGCTTCGACTCGTACTTGCCGCGCAGGGCCGCCGCGTCCTGCTCGGCGATCGAGACCATCTCGGCGGACTCGGCCTGCGCCTTCGCCCGAACCTCGGACGCCTCGTCGGAGGCCAGTCGCAGCATCCGGGAGATGCGCTCGCTCATGCCCTCCGCGGTGGTGGGGGGCACCGACAGTCGGTCGACATCCTTGCGGAGATCGTCGATCTCGTCCCGAGCGTCCTCGAGCTGGTGCGCCAGGTCGCGCGCCTGCGCCGCGGCGGCGTCGCGGTCGGTCGCGGTGACGCGCAACTCCGCGTCGAAGCGATCGAAGAAGTTGCGAACCTCGTCCTTGTCATAGCCCTTTCGCACAATGTTGAAGGGCAGTGGGACGGGACCGCGGTCGTGCTCGTTGGACATGGTCAATAACCTACCGTGGCTGGGATGTCGGGTCGATGCTCTGAGATCAGTGTGACGAAGTCGCGGCCGGCTCGACGAGCTCGACGAGCACGCCGCCCGCGTCCTTCGGGTGCAGGAAGTTGATCCGCGAATCCGCGGTGCCGCGACGCGGGGCGTCGTAGAGCAGCCGGACGCCGCCGGCCCGCAGACGGGCGGAGATCGCGTCGAGGTCGGTCACCCGGTAGGCCAGCTGCTGCAGTCCCGGGCCGCTGCGGCCGATGAACTTCGCGATGGTGGAGTCCTCGTTCAGCGGGGCGAGGAGCTGGATCGCGGTCGAGCCCTCCGGGCTGCCCGGCACCGACAGCATGGCCTCGCGGACGCCCTGCTCCTCGTTGACCTCCTCGTGGGTCGAGACCAGTCCGAGGTGCTCGCCGTACCACGCGATCGCCACGTCGAGGTCGGGGACCGCGATGCCGACGTGGTCGATGGCCGTGACGAGCTCGGAGGCCAGGGGAGATGTCGTTGCGCTGGGGGCGGACTGTGTCATGCCACAGACGGTAGCGCTACCGTTTGGTGAGACCTCGACGGGATGTGACTTCGGACGCCGTCGTCGGGTCGATCCCACCGCAGTTGATCGTTGGAGGAAGCAGTGAGCAGTTCTGTCATCGTCGCCGGAGCCCGTACCCCTGTGGGCAGGCTGCTCGGATCGCTCAAGGACTTCTCCGGGTCCGATCTGGGCGGCATCGCGATCAGGGGTGCCCTGGACAGGGCGGGTGTCGCGCCCGAACAGGTGCAGTACGTGATCATGGGGCAGGTGCTCACCGCGGGTGCGGGCCAGATGCCCGCCCGTCAGGCTGCGGTGTCCGCGGGTATCCCGATGGACGTGCCCGCGTTGTCGATCAACAAGGTCTGCCTCTCGGGTGTCGACGCGATCGCGCTCGCCGACCAGCTGATCCGGGCCGGCGAGTTCGATGTCGTCGTGGCCGGCGGCCAGGAGTCGATGAGCCGGGCGCCGCACATGCTCGAGAAGTCCCGCGAGGGATTCAAGTACGGCGACGTGACGCTGCGTGACCACATGGCGTACGACGGCTTGCACGACATCTTCACCGACCAGCCGATGGGCAACCTGACCGAGGCGCGCAACCAGGACGAGGACCAGCGCATCAGCAGGGAGGCGCAGGACGCGTTCTCGGCGGCCTCGCACCGGAAGGCGGCGCGGGCCTGGAAGGACGGGCTCTTCGATGCGGAGGTCGTGCCGGTCTCGATTCCGCAGCGCAGGGGTGAGCCGGTGGTGTTCACGCAGGACGAGGGCATCCGTGCCGACACCACCGTCGAGTCGCTGGGCAAGCTGCGTCCCGCGTTCAGCAGGGACGGCACGGTCACCGCGGGCTCGGCGTCGCAGATCTCCGACGGCGCCGCCGCCGTGGTCGTGATGAGCAAGGCCAAGGCGCAGGAGTTGGGTCTGAGCTGGATCGCGGAGATCGGCGCGCACGGCGTGGTCGCCGGTCCCGACTCGACCCTGCAGTCGCAGCCCGCGCGTGCCATCGCGAAGGCCTGCGAGCGGGAGGGCATCGATCCGAAGGACCTCGACCTGGTCGAGATCAACGAGGCGTTCGCGGCGGTGGGCATCGCCTCCACCAAGGAGTTGGGCCTCGACGAGTCGAGGGTCAACGTCAACGGAGGCGCGATCGCGATCGGTCACCCGCTGGGCATGTCCGGTGCGCGTATCGCGTTGCACCTCGCGCTCGAACTCGGCCGTCGCGGTGGCGGGGTCGGCGCGGCCGCGCTGTGCGGTGGTGGTGGTCAGGGCGACGCGCTGATCATCCGGGTGCCCAAGAAGTAGGCACGGGTTCGGTCGAGCCACGAGAGCCTCGACTACAGGGCGTCGTAGATCACAGTCTGCGGCGCCCTGTGGTCGGGCACAATGGAGCGCATGCCGAAGTTTCTCGACGTGTCCACGCCCGCGAAGCGGTTCCGCCTGATCGCCGTCTGGGAGGCCATCACCTGGGCGGCCTTGCTCGTGGCGATGTTCTTCAAGTGGGTCCTCGGTCACGAGGAGGCCGTCAAGATTCCCGGCATGGTGCACGGCGTCGCGGCGTTCATCCCGTTCGTGATCATTGCGCTGCTGACCGCGCGTTCGCTGAAGTGGAGCCTGACGACCACATTCTGGGCGTTGGTCTCCAGCGTGCCGCCGTTCGGCTCGATCGTCTTCGAGCGCTGGGCCGTGCGCACCGGCAAGCTCGGCGAGCTGTCCGCGCCCGGGACCGTCACCCCCTCCGAGGACCCGGCGCTCACCAGGGCCTGACGGCTTCCTGTCCTTCCACTGTGCCCGGCGAACCGC
>NZ_JBHZAH010000181.1:0-6611 GCF_042754225.1 Rhodococcus sp. NPDC059234 | reverse complement strand
CCGAGGGGCGTCGATGCGGTTAGTACGGTCAGTCGTCCTTCTGGTCGGGCGGCGTGGGTGCGGCACCGAACGCCTGCGTCGGTGCGGGGGCGCTCGGCGGCTGCTCGGCCGGAGTCGCGGGCTCGGCCGGCTTCGGCACCGCGACCGTCTCGTCTGCGGGGGGCGCGGCGTGCTGCGACTTGCCGTAGGACTGCCCGGCCTGCGGATATGTCGGGGGCTGCGGCGGCGCGTAGGGGTTGGGCTGGCCGTAGCCGGCCTGTCCGGGCCCGGCCTGTCCCGGCGCCGTCTGGGGGTATCCACCCTGGTACTGCCCCTGCGGGTAGCCCGGCGTGGGGGGCGGTCCGTACGGCTGCCCGGGCTGCGGGTAGCCCTGCGGCGGCTGGCCGTACCCCTGCGGCGCCTGCCCGGGCTGCGCACCGTATCCCGGCTGCGGCTGGCCGTACCCGGCCGGCGGCTGGCCGTATCCCGGCTGCGCGAAGCCTGCCGGCTTGGGCGCGGGCGGCTTGAGCAGGCCCAGTTCGTAGAGCACCACGGCGATGGCGAGCACCGCCTGCACGAAACCGAGGACCAGGTTGAGTACCCCGCCCCAGGCCAGCGTCACGCCCTCGGACAGGCTGAACAGGAAGAACAGGCCGACCAGGAATCCCACCAGCGACGTGGCCGCGGCGATGCCCTTGTACGGGTTGCCCGGCAGCAGCGACAGGCCCGCGAGCAGGGCTCCGACCAGCAGCAGCGCGAGCCCGATGACCGGGTAGCCGCCCTCGAAGGAACTCTGGCTCAGCGTGGTGTCACCGTACGTGCTGACCTTCGCGAACGGCGCGAACCCGAACAGGAAGTTGACGACGCCCAGCGCAAGCACACCCAGCGTGAGCAGGTGTGGCAGGCCTTTCGCCGCGAGTCCGCCGGAGGGCTGCGCGGGGGGACCGTAGCCGGGCCCTGCGGGCGGGTAGGTCATGATCGGCTCCTTGCTGTCGATGCGCGTGCGGACTCCTGTCTTCTGAACGCTAGCGCACAATCCTGTGTTGAACCTGGGGCGCGTGTTCACGCTGTGACGGATGTCCGAGGGCCTCGAAACGGCCGAAGGGCACCCACGCTCGCTCGAGGCGAGGCGGGTGCCCTTCGGCAGGACTGCGGGGCGTCAGGCGCCCACGGTCAGGCTCTCGAGGATCTCGCGCGCGAGAGCGGCGGTCTCGGACGGCGTCTTGCCGACCTTGACGCCTGCCGCCTCGAGGGCGTCGTTCTTGGCCTGTGCGGTGCCCGAGGAACCGGAGACGATGGCGCCGGCGTGGCCCATTGTCTTGCCCTCGGGGGCGGTGAAGCCAGCGACGTAGCCGACGACCGGCTTGGTGACGTTGGCCTTGATGTAGTCGGCCGCACGCTCCTCGGCGTCGCCGCCGATCTCGCCGATCATGACGATGAGCTTGGTCTCGGGATCGTTCTCGAACGCCTCGATGGCGTCGATGTGCGTGGTGCCGATGACCGGGTCGCCGCCGATGCCGATGGCGGTCGAGAAGCCGTACTCACGCAGCTCGAACATCATCTGGTAGGTCAGGGTGCCGGACTTCGACACCAGGCCGACCGGGCCCTTGCCGGCGATGTTGGCCGGGGTGATGCCGACCAGCGCCTCGCCGGGGGTGATGATGCCGGGGCAGTTGGGGCCGATGATCCGGGTCTTGTTGCCCTTGTCGACGTTGTAGGCCCACGCGTACGCGGAGTCCTGCACCGGGATGCCCTCGGTGATGACCACGAGCAGCGGGATCTCCGCGTCGATGGCCTCGACGATGGCGTCCTTGGAGAACGCCGGCGGGACGAACGCGATGGAGACGTCCGCGCCGGTCTTCTCCATGGCCTCGGCGACGGTCGCGAAGACCGGCAGCTCGACGGCGTTGCCGTCCTTGTCGGTGTGCGAGACAGTCGTGCCGGCCTTGCGGGCGTTGACGCCGCCGACGACCTGGGTGCCGGCCTTGAGCATCAGGGCGGTGTGCTTGGTGCCCTCGCCGCCGGTGATGCCCTGGACGATGACCTTGGAGTCCTTGGTCAGGAAGATTGCCATTGTTCTAGTCCCTTTACTTCGCTGCGAAGGCGAGCTCGGCGGCCTTGTCGGCGGCCTCGTCCATGGTTGCGACGACCGTGACCAGCGGGTGGTTGGCCTCGGCGAGGATGCGGCGACCCTCTTCGACGTTGTTTCCGTCCAGGCGCACGACGAGGGGCTTGTTGGCCTCGTCACCCAGGGTCTGCAGGGCGCCGACGATGCCGTTGGCGACCGCGTCACAGGCGGTGATGCCGCCGAAGACGTTCACGAACACGCTCTTGACCTGCGCATCGTTCAGGATGACGTCGAGGCCGGCGGCCATGACCGCAGCCGAGGCGCCGCCGCCGATGTCGAGGAAGTTGGCGGGCTTGACGTTGCCGTGCTTCTCGCCCGCGTAGGCGACGACGTCCAGGGTCGACATGACCAGGCCGGCGCCGTTACCGATGATGCCGACCTCGCCGTCGAGCTTGACGTAGTTGAGGTCGTTCTCCTTGGCCTTGAGCTCGAGGGGATCGGTGGCGTCCCGGTCCTCGAAGGCCTCGTGGCCGGCCTGGCGGAAGCCGGCGTTCTCGTCCAGCGTGACCTTGCCGTCGAGGGCGAGGATCTGGTCGTCGGGGGTGCGCACGAGGGGGTTCACCTCGACGAGGAGCGCGTCCTCCTTGATGAACACCTCCCAGAGCTTCTGGATGGTGACGGCGGCGGCGTCGAGCACCTCGGCGGGCAGCTTGCCGGCCTCGGCGATGCTGCGCGCGAACGCCAGGTCGACACCCTTGACGGCGTCGACGGAGATCTTGGCGAGAGCGTCGGGGTTCTCCTCGGCGGTGACCTCGATCTCGACGCCACCCTCGACCGAGCACATGGCCAGGTAGGTGCGGTTGGTGCGGTCCAGCAGGAAGGAGATGTAGTACTCCTCGGCGATGTCGCTCGCCTCTGCGACCAGCAGCTTCTTGACGACGTGGCCCTTGATGTCGAGCCCGAGGATGGACTCGGCGTTCGCGACGGCCGCGTCGACGTCGGCGGAGTACTTCACGCCACCGGCCTTGCCGCGGCCACCGACCTTCACCTGCGCCTTGATCATCACCGGCTTGCCGATTTCCTCGGCAATCTCACGTGCGCCCGCGACCGTGTCGGTAACACGCCCGGCCGACGTCGGCACTCCATGCTTGGCGAAGAGTTCCTTCGCCTGGTATTCGAAGAGATCCATCTGCTCACCGTCTCGTCTGCGTTGACGCCCGCTCGAGGGGTAAGAGCGGGTCCGTTCGGACTGTATCTAGTTGAATCAATGACCCATCGGTCGCCTTGGTGCTATGTGGCATATCTCACGGGGTGACACCGGTGCGCGGCAGGTCACCGGCGATCATCGCGAACGGCCACCACAGCCGTCGCCGTCAGCAGCACCACGCCGAGGATCGCGGCCACCGCACCGGGCCCCATCACGGGATCGATCACCCGGCCGCTGGTCAGCGGCCACCCAATCAGGTATACGCCCATGGCCCCCGCCGCGCCCAACAACCCCGCCGCGGCCCGCGCGGGTCGGGCCTTCGCCGCGACCGACACCGCAACCGCCACGACGACCGCGAGCAGCGCGCGCCCCCACATGTCCCACCCCCACGGCCAGTGCGCCACCGAGTCCGGCCCGAAGCCGGCGCCCCGATAGAGCGGCAGCGCCAGCGCGACCACCGCCACCGCCGCGGCCGGCACCCCGACCACCAGCACGGGGCGCCGGGGCGGGACGTCCACGGACGTGTCGATGCCCTCACGCTCGGCGGACCCCGCGCACCAGGCCAGCAGTCCCGTCCCCGCCGCGGCGACGGCCGCGAGTCCCAGCACCCAGGCCCCGGCACCCGGCCCCACCCCCGGCAGATCGGACGCGACGACCACCGACTGCAACACCCCGGCGACGGCCGCGACGAGCGCGGCCCACAGCACCCCGGCCGCGGGTCGCACCAGCGCGGCGAACTCCGAGAGCAACAGCCACACCGACACGACCACCAGGACCGCGCCGGCCACCAGCACCACCCGGGTGGCGAGGATCTGCGGCTGCGGGAGTCCGTCGGGAACGGAGAGCGCCGGCAGCAGGGCACCCACCGCCGCGAGCAGTCCCGCCGCGATCCCGGCCAGTCCGGCGTACCGGTGCCAACGGTCGACCCGTGCGCGGGCCGCGGCCTCGGCGGCCGCAAGCGCCTTGGCCTTGGAGGGGGCGGAATTCCCGGCGGTCGACACCGACGACCCGACGTCGCCGAGGCCACTCGTCAACGCGGCGATCCCACGCCGCGCCCGCGCCGCCGCCACAGCCGGGATCGAGGCCCCCACTAGGACGAGCACCGCGGCGGCCACCGACGCCGCCACGGGTCCGGGTGCGAGCCCGACGCCGTCACCGGCCGTGACGCCTGCCGCCAGCTGCGCCCCCGACAGTCCGAGCGCGGCGGTGCCGGCGCCGACCAGGGCGCCTGCCGCGACGCCGGGCGCGATCGACACCAGCGCGGCGGCAACCACCACGAGCACCGCGACCGCGACCAGTGCCGTCCCGATCGCGGTGGCCGGGGGCGAGCCGAGCAGCGGGTGCACCAGCAGCACCGGGTCGGACGAGCGCAGCGGTTCGGCCAGCGAGGCGACTGCGAAAACGAGTGCGGCCAGGGCGGTCACGGCGCTCAGTCCGGCTCCGACCCGGCGCGCCACGGAGGCGTCGTCGTGGTCGGGGTAGTCACTGTGGCCGTAGCCGTCTTCGTGCGAGGCGCGCGCGACGGTCAGCAGGCCCAGCAGTCCGGCGAGGACGCCGAGCGCGTGTCCGGCCAGCATCGTGGAGGCACCCGGGCCCGCGGTCAGGTGTGCGGCGGTGAGCGGACGAAACAGCTCGAGCCGGTTGGCGTCCACCGGATCCGCCCACAGTTGGAGGTCGAGCACCAGTAGTCCGAGCGCGACCGACCCGGCGCCCGCGGTCAGCGCGCCCGCGACCGCCGGGGCGCGACGGACGACGACCAGTCCCGCGACGGGAGCGACGGCGGCGCAGAACACCGCGACCACGGCCGCGGCGAGCACCGCCGACCCCACCTCGGGGCGGACGACTCCGATCGGCCCTGCGAGTGCGACCAGAACGGCGCCGCAGAGGCCGACGGCGACCGCCGGCACGGCGGTTCGCCGGGGATCCGGCGGGCCCGGAGCGTCGGCGGCTGCTCGCCCAGCGATGCGTCGGGGTTCGGCGCGGGAGGTGGACCGGTCTCGGGGTGAGGGCGACACGGGATTCGACGCTAGCCGCGCGGCCGCTCCCGCCGGGCGGCCGACACGAGTTCGAAGCCTCGATCGACCAAAGCCCGTGATCAATTTGTGATGCATCTCACAATTGCCCGGTCAGCGGCATGGAAGAGTTGCGGGCCTCGCGACCGTTTCGTTACCGTCGCTTCGGTCAATGTCACAGGCAGGTCACAAACGGAAGGGTTGAGGTTGTCCAGACACCGCGCACCCTCCGTAACCAGCCACTACACAGTTCAGCCGGTACCCGACCCGGGACCCGCAACAGACTTGATCACCGCAGGTCGTGCCGCTGATTCCCGGTTCGCGACGGCGAATGCACCGAGTAGACCGGCCCTGCCCTTCACCGCCGACGACGCCACCACGCAGTCGTATTCGCAATACTCGGCGCAGCGTTACACCGGGTCACAACATTTCGAGACCCCCCGCGTGAACTTCCGCACCACCACGCACGACCAGCACGACAACACGTACGCCCCGGACACGGCGGCGACGGATCTCGACTCGGATTTCGCAGCTCCCGCTCGACGCGGTGGAGCGCACCGAATCCCCACTCCCCCCACCGCGCTCAAGGGCCGCGCCGCCGTCGTGGCGGTTGCCGCCGGCGCCGTCGTTGCGGCCGGGCAGGCCGCGCTCGACAACGGTTCGTCCGCCACCTCCGAGGTCGCCCTCGCCGCAGACGACAGCGCATCGAACATCGCCGCGACCGCCGAGCCGCAGGCCGCGCAGTTCGGTGCCGCGTCCACCGGGTCCTCGCAGGCCCCGCAGGTGCTCAACGTGGCCGATCCGGCCGACCTCAGCCAGTTCTCGAACCTGCTCGCCAAGGGCCAGCGGTTCAGCCAGGAGCGCGCCGCCCGCGAGGCAGCCGCCCGCCGGCCGCTGTTCGTGCTCCCCGCCGTGGGCACGTTCTCCTCGGGCTTCGGTTCCCGCTGGGGCACGCTGCACGCCGGCGTCGACATCGCCAACGCCATCGGCACCCCGATCTACGCCGTTGCCGACGGAGAGGTCATCGACTCCGGGCCCGCCTCCGGCTTCGGCATGTGGGTGCGGCTCAAGCACGCCGACGGCACCATCACCGTCTACGGCCACATCGACTCGTCCCTCGTCTCGGTCGGCCAGCACGTGATGGCGGGCGACCAGATCGCGCGAATGGGCAACCGCGGCTTCTCCACCGGACCCCACCTGCACTTCGAGGTGCACCTCGCGGGCGACAACAAGATCGACCCGCTGCCGTGGCTCGCGACCCGCGGCATCAGCCTCGGCGTCGAGCGCGACTGAGCTCCGCAGCCCCAACAGCACCCGACGAGGGCCGCCTCCCGACCTGGGGAGG
>NZ_JBHZAH010000180.1:0-7061 GCF_042754225.1 Rhodococcus sp. NPDC059234 | reverse complement strand
CCGCGCTGACCGCCGGCCAGCGCGGCCTGGCCGATGCGGCCCAGGCGTCGGTGGGGGGCTGGTGGATCGCCCTCGCCGCGGTGCTCGCCCTGGTCGCCGCCCTGATCGGCCGCGCGGCGGTGCCCGCGCCGGGACCCGCTCCCGCGACGAATCCGCCGCGGGACGGCGCGCCCCGGATCCCGCTGGCGGAGGGGGAGCGGGTCGCCTGGACCGGGTCGGCCGCGATGCCCCGCTGGCTGGTGGTCGTCGTTGCGGTGATCCCGCTCGCCGTGGTGCTGGGCCTGGCCGCGTTCGTGGCCGGTTCGGTGGTGCTGGTGCTCGTGGTCGCCGCGGTCTCCGCGGTACTGGCGGCGCTGGTGTCGGCCCCGGTTCACGTCAGCGTCGACTCCCGAGGGATGCAGGCGCGCAGCCCGATCACCGGCCGGCCGATCCGCATCCCGCTCGACGAGGTCGCCGAGGCCGACACCGTCACCGTCGGACTGCTCAACAAGTACGGGGGCTTCGGCTACCGTGTCGGCCCCGGCGGTATCGGGCTGATCGTGCGACCGGGGCTGGCGCTCCGCGTCACCCGCGGTGACGGTTCGCGTTTCGCCGTGTCCGTCGACGGTGCGGAAGAGGCTGCAGCCGTGCTCAATTCGCTCGCTACGCGGGGTCGGATCCCGCGCTGAGCCCGAGCCGTCGAGTCAGGCGGTCGCGCACGGTTGGCCAGTCGTCCACGGTGATCGAGAACAGCACGCTGTCGCGCACGGTGCCGTCCTCACGCCGGAAGCTGCGCCTCAGCGTGCCCTCGTACTGTGCGCCGAGCCTGGCGATGGCCTGCTGGGAACGGGTGTTGCGGACGTCGGTCTTGAGCTGCACCCGTCCCGCGTTCAGCTTCTCGAAGGCGTGGCGGAGCAGCAGCAGTTTGGCCTCCGGATTGACGGCCGTGCTCCACGCACCGGGGTGGTAGAGCGTCATACCGATCTCGAGCCGGGCGTCGCGCGGGGCGACGTCGAGGTAGGCGGTGGTCCCGACGACCGCACCCGCCGGCAGGTCGCCGACGGGGCGGACGGTCCGGACCGTCCACTGGTGCCAACCCGGATCGGCGCTCCGGACGCGGAGGAACTCCTCGAACGACTCGGGATCGGTCGGCCGCCACGGCACGTGCGCCCAGACACGGTCGTGATCGAGGGCACGGAACAGGTCGAGTGCGTCGGCGGCCGGATCGAGCGTGCTCAGCCGCACCCACGAGCCCGGCAGTTCGGCGCCCTCGGGGATCGGCCAGGCCATCTGTGGCCATGGGACGTCCACCGGCCGGGGGTCGGGCACGGGCGTGAACGGGGCAGGGTCGCTGGTCGGCACGCTACGAGTATCGCCGGGCCGGGCAAGCTCATTTCCCGCCGCCGGTCCGCGTCGCGCAAACCGGCGGCGGCCGCGCCTTCGCCGCTGCGTTCGGCCGCAGCGGCCGCGTCACGGGGCGACGGGGTGGGTACCCACTTCGCCGGTCGCCGCGAGGCGGCGACGCCGGCTCGGCAGCAGCACGGTCGGGTGGGCGATGCTCCAGGCCGCGCCCGCGCAGACGAGTTCCTTGATGCGGGCGGCAATCCGGCCTGTGACGACGGTGGATGTGGGCTGGTCCTCGGGGGTCACGCGCTGGATGATTCCGTCGCGGCGGCCGAGGCTGATGCACTGGCTGACGTAGCCGATCGGGGCCTCGGGAACCGTGCGCCCGGTCAAGCGCGCGGCGAGGGCGTCGGCGGCCTGCCACGCCATCGGGGTTGCCGCGGCGCAGGACATTCGCAGTGACTTGCCACCCACCCCTTCGGCATTCGCGGCGTCGCCGACGGCGTACACATCGGGGTGTGACACCGAGCGCATGGTGCCGTCGACGACGATCCGCCCGGCATCGGACACGGCCAGGGAGGACGCGGCCGCGATCGGGTGGACGGTGAAACCCGCGGTCCACACGGTCACCTGGGCCGGGATCTCCGTTCCCGCGTCGGTGACGACGCCGGTCGACTCGACGCGCGCGATGTCGACGCGTTCGTGAACCGTGATGCCGAGCCGGTCGAGGGCGCCGCGCAGGTGACGCTGGGCCTTATCGCTCAGCCAGTCGCCGACACCGCCGCGGGTGGCGATCGAGACCGCGAGATCCGGTCGGGTCTCGGCGATCTCGGTGGCTGCCTCGATGCCGGTCAGGCCGCCGCCGACAACCACTACCGATGCACCCGAGACCAACTCGCTCAGTCGCGCCCGCAGCCGGAACGCGGCCTGCTTACCGGCGACGCTGTGGGCGTACTCGGTGACACCGGGGACGCCGTGGTCGGTGCCGGTGCTGCCCAGGGCGTAGACGAGGCTGTCGTAGTCGAGGGTATCGGCGCCGGCGAGGTCGACGGTCTTGCGATCGACGTCGACCGCCGTGACCCGCGCCTGTCGGACCCGCACGCCGGTGCCCGCGTAGACCTCGCGCAGCGGGCGGGGTCGCAGGTCCTGGCCCGTCGCGAGCTGGTGCATGCGCACCCGTTCGACGAACTCGGGGTCGGCGTTGACCAGGGTGATCAGGGCGTCGTCGCGGTGCAGCCGCTTCGCCAGGCGACCGGCTGCGATGGCTCCGGCGTACCCGGCTCCGAGGACGACAATGCGGTGCTTCATGGCTCGCTCCTATCGGGTTCGACTCACCTCCTGAACCGGACAGCTGCGCGATCCCTGACAGGGACGATGTGTGATGTGGGTCACCATGACGCCGCGAGGGGGCTGTGTGGACCCGCGGCCGCCCACTGGCGCGTGATGCGGTCCAGCTTCTCGGGATTGACCTGGATGTGGACCGCGGCGATGCCGTCAGGTGTCGCGTCGAGGGTGAGGACGGCGATGACCCGCTCACCGACCTGCGCCAGCACGCCCGCGCCGCCGTTGACCGCGCAGGCGTAGAAGACGGGATCGCCGCCGATGTAGCGGCGCTTGGCATCGGTCGGGTGGAACACGTGGCTCAGGTAGCGCGCAATGTCGTGCGCACCGAGGATCGGCGTCTTGCGGGCCGGGATCCGGCCACCACCGTCGGCGACGCCGACCGAGTCGTCGGCGAGCAGCCGGATCAGCGGGTCGGTCTCGCCGCTGAGGACAGCGGCGAGAAACTCCTCGACGATCCGCCGTGCGGCGGCCGCGTCGACCGTGATGCGGGAACGGCCGGCGAGGTGCTGCTTGGCCCGCCGGTAGATCTGCTGGCAGTTCGACTCGCTGAGGTCGAGGATCTCGGCGATCTCGCGGTGCGGGTAGCCGAAGGCCTCGCGCAGCACGTACACCACGCGCTCGTTGGGCGAGAGCCGCTCCATGAGGGTGAGCATCGCCAAGGAGACCGACTCGCGCTGCAGGGCAGTGTCGGCCGGACCGAGCATCCGGTCGCCGTCCAGTACCGGCTCCGGAAGCCATTGCCCCACGTAGGTTTCCCGCCTGACCCGCGCCGAGGTGAGTTGATTGAGGCAGAGATTGGTGAGCACCTTCGTCAGCCACGCCTCGGGCGTCTCGATCCGTTCCCGGTCCGCCGCGTTCCATCGCAGAAACGCATCCTGCACCGCATCCTCGGCATCACCGGCCGACCCCAGCAGTCGGTACGCGATCGCCTCCAGGCGACCCCTGGAACCTTCGAACAGATCGGCCTCGTGCGTGCTGAGCGGCATCGCCCCATCGTCGGCCATGTGCGCCGGCCGCGTCCACCCGCCCGCGGGGACGCATATCCACCCGCGGGGGCGCATATCCTCGGAGGATGGCGCGGATCGACGGCGTGCTGTTCGACATCGACGGGGTGCTGGTGACGTCCTGGCGGCCGATCGACGGCGCCGCGCGGGCGCTCGACGCGGTGCGCGACCGCGGTATGAGCCGCGCATTCCTCACCAACACCACCTCCCGCACCCGCAACGACATCGCAGCGGCGCTGCGCGCGGTCGGGATGGGCGTCGACCCCGCCGAGGTCGTCACGGCCGCGGCGCTGACCGCGGAGTACCTCCGGTCGACGCATCCGGGCGCGCGGTGCCTGCTGGTCAACCACGGTGACGTCGCCCGGGACATGACCGGAATCGTCTTCGACGACCGGCGGCCCGAGGTGGTCGTGCTCGGGGGCGCCGGACCGGAGTTCGACCACGCCACGCTGAGCCGGGTCGTCGAGCTGATGCTGGACGGGATCCCGGTGGTCGCCATGCAGGGCGGACTGACCTGGGCCACCGCGGACGGGACCAGCATCGACACCGGCGCCTACCTGCCCGGCCTGGAGGCCGCGGGCAACGGCAGGATCGCGGTGATCGGCAAACCCTCGCCGACCGGATTCGTCGCGGCCGCCGAGCTGATGGGCACGGCGCCCGGACACGCCGTGATGATCGGCGACGACCTCCACGGCGACGTCCTCGCCGCCCAGCGCGCCGGATTCGTGGGCGTGCTGGTGCGCACCGGCAAGTTCCGTCAGGGCGTCCTCGACGACTCGAACGAGGAGCCGGACCACGTCGTCGAGTCGGTGGCGGTTCTCCCGGAACTGCTCGCCGAATTGACCGCGTGACGGCCGAGGCAAACCGGTGCCGAATCGAGATCTTCCGATCCCCCCGCGAGGTCACCACTCTTGGGTACCGTCGCGTCCGTATTCCGTTCGTTCCTTCTTCGAGGAGTTCTGTGTCGACTCAGCCCCGCACCCGCGTCCTGTCCTTCTCTCGTTCCCGGATCGCCCGTGCGGGCGCGAGTATTGCGCTCGGTGCGGCGGCGATCGGCGGCCTCGCGACAGCCGGGGCCGGTGTCGCCTCGGCCGCCCGGGTCGACTGCGTCTCCCCGCCCTCCGCCAACGACATTCACGTCATCGGTGACGCGTCCTGCGGCGCGACCGCCACCGGCGCCGGCGGCGTCGCCAACGCGGGGGCCATGGACAGCGGCACCGCCGTCAGCGTCGCGGACGGCGGCACGGCCAACACGTTTGCGACCGGGTTCGGGGTCGCGCTGAGCGGGGCGAAGGCGGCCGGTCAGGCGCACGCCTACGCGATCGGTGGCGGCATCGCGCACGCCCGCACCGACAACGGCAACACCACCTTCGCGATCGCCGGCTGGGGATCGGGTGCGACCGCCGAGTCGGCGGGCGTGAACTGCGTCGGACCGCTCTCGTTCGCGGTCAACCTGAACACCGGTGCGGTCTGCGCGATGCGCTAGTCGAGGCGAACGCACTCGGTGCCCGCGACCTTGCACTCGTTACACCTGAGTGCTAAAAAGGCACTTGGCACTCGCAACACGTGAGTGCCAGGTCGGGACGGTGAGACTGGGATTCATCGACACCCCTGGTCGTCCGTCGCGGGCACCGAGCTCGGCCACAGGCGTAGATGAGGCGATCCGACGAGCGGTCGCCTTGTGTGTCACCCCCAATCCGGAGGATCACTTCGCAATGGCCAAGATCATCGCGTTCGACGAAGAGGCCCGTCGCGGCCTCGAGCGTGGCCTGAACAGCCTCGCTGACGCCGTCAAGGTGACGCTGGGACCCAAGGGTCGCAACGTCGTGCTCGAGAAGAAGTGGGGCGCCCCCACGATCACCAACGATGGTGTGTCCATCGCCAAGGAGATCGAGCTCGAGGACCCCTACGAGAAGATCGGCGCCGAGCTGGTCAAGGAGGTCGCCAAGAAGACCGACGACGTCGCCGGCGACGGAACCACCACCGCCACCGTGCTCGCCCAGGCTCTCGTGCGTGAGGGCCTCCGCAACGTCGCCGCAGGCGCCAACCCCCTCGGCCTCAAGCGCGGCATCGAGAAGGCCGTCGAGGCCGTCACCGCCAAGCTGCTCGACACCGCCAAGGAGGTCGAGACCAAGGAGCAGATCGCTGCCACCGCCGGTATCTCGGCAGGCGACTCGTCCATCGGTGAGCTCATCGCCGAGGCTATGGACAAGGTCGGCAAGGAAGGCGTCATCACCGTCGAGGAGTCCAACTCCTTCGGCCTGCAGCTCGAGCTCACCGAGGGCATGCGCTTCGACAAGGGCTACATCTCGCTGTACTTCGCGACCGACGCCGAGCGTCAGGAAGCGGTGCTCGAGGACGCCTACGTGCTGCTCGTGAGCTCCAAGATCTCCACCGTCAAGGACCTGCTGCCGCTGCTGGAGAAGGTCATCCAGTCCGGCAAGCCGCTGGCGATCATCGCGGAGGACGTCGAGGGCGAGGCCCTGTCCACCCTGGTCGTCAACAAGATCCGTGGCACCTTCAAGTCGGTCGCCATCAAGGCCCCCGGCTTCGGTGACCGTCGCAAGGCGCAGCTCGCCGACATCGCCATCCTCACCGGTGGCGAGGTCATCAGCGAAGAGGTCGGCCTCTCCCTGGAGACCGCGGGCCTCGAGCTCCTCGGCCGCGCCCGCAAGGTCGTCGTCACCAAGGACGAGACCACCATCGTCGAGGGTGCCGGCGACGCCGACGCCATCGCCGGTCGCGTCAACCAGATCCGCGCCGAGATCGAGGCGTCGGATTCGGACTACGACCGCGAGAAGCTGCAGGAGCGCCTGGCCAAGCTGGCCGGTGGCGTCGCCGTCATCAAGGCCGGCGCTGCGACCGAGGTCGAGCTCAAGGAGCGCAAGCACCGCATCGAGGACGCCGTGCGCAACGCGAAGGCCGCTGTCGAGGAGGGCATCGTCGCCGGTGGTGGCGTGGCCCTGCTGCAGTCCGCCCCCGCACTCGACGACCTCAAGCTCGAGGGTGACGAGGCCACCGGCGCGAACATCGTTCGCGTCGCGCTCGAGGCGCCGCTCAAGCAGATCGCGTTCAACGCAGGCCTCGAGCCGGGCGTCGTCGCGGAGAAGGTGCGCAACCTGCCCGCCGGCCACGGCCTCAACGCCGCGACCAACGAGTACGGCGACCTGCTCGCCGCAGGCATCAACGACCCGGTCAAGGTCACCCGCTCGGCGCTGCAGAACGCGGCGTCCATCGCGGCCCTGTTCCTGACCACCGAGGCCGTCGTCGCCGACAAGCCGGAGAAGGCCGCCGCTCCCGCGGGCGACCCGACCGGTGGCATGGGCGGCATGGACTTCTGAGTCCAGCTTCCCGGCTTCACCCGTTGTTCCGGAAGGCCCGGGTCCGCAG
>NZ_JBHZAH010000179.1:0-7205 GCF_042754225.1 Rhodococcus sp. NPDC059234 | reverse complement strand
ATTGCCCGATTGAACCGGCTTTCGAAGCGCTCGGATCGTCCGACCTCGGACTATTCGAGCGCGTCGCGGTCGAGCCTGCCGATCGCGAAGGCGTCGCCGACCACCTCGTCGAGTACCCACTGCGAGACGCCGCCGTCCGCGAGATCGAACACGGTCCGCAGGGGCGTGGTGATGCGGAAGGCACCGGTGTGCTCGCAGTCGCCGGGTGGCATCGCGCTGTGGTGCACCGCGACCCGGTCCAGTCGCGAGGTGGCGGTCGCGGTCGAGGTCACGTGCAGGAAGCGCGGGTGCAGGTGCCCGAGCCCGTGCAGTTCGGCGGCACTCTGGTGTGAGACCACCGCGTCGTCGAGCCGGACGCAGCAGCGCGCGACGTCCTCGAGGTCGGTCGAGCGCCACGGCGCGAGCCGGAAGAGTCCGGGCTCGGGTTGCGCCCACGTTCCCGCCGCGACCGCGGCGACGACGTCCTCCCCCGTGAACCCGAGCGCCATGGCCTGCTCCGCGGTGAAGAACCCGTCCTGGGTCCGGGCCCGCTCGCACAAGTCCTTCTCACGCCGATCCGGTCCGTCCATGTCGTCACACTACTTCCACCATGTGTCCTGGGTCACATAAACCCTTCGTAGCGTGTTCTCAGAACCCGCACAGAAAAGTCGGGAAGAATCCGTGCAATGGCCTCCATTGCACCGGCTCCGAACGGTCCGACGACGACTAGCCCGAAGCGAAACCTGGTCCTCACGATCGCCCTCGTGGTGATCGTGGCCCTGGTCGCGCTCCTGATCGGCGCCGAACTGTACGTGCGGCACAACGTGAAGCAGTGCATGTCGAGCCAGTTCCAGAGCGAACTCGGGTCGCAGGTCGATGTTGGACTCAGCGCAAAACCGGTGTTGCTGCAGGCGATCGACAAGAAGGTCCCGTACATCACGATCACGAGCGACGACTCGAGCTTCGGACCGGCGAAGGACATGCACGTCAAGGCCCGGGTCAACGACGTCGACCTGACCGCCACCGACAACTCCAGCGGGTCCGTCGGCAGTTCGACCGCCGACATCGACTGGTCCACCGACGGCATCCTCGCCACCATCCAGGCCCAGCCGTTCGGCAACCTGGTCTCCGGCGTCACCTCCGACCCGACCGCGGGCACCCTGAAGTTCCAGGTCCTCGGGCTCGCCGAGCTGACCGTCAAGCCGCAGGCGAACGCCGGCACCGTCAACGTCGAGACCGTCGGCGCCCAGGTGCTCGGCCTCGGCCTGCCCACCGACCTGGTCAGCGGTGTCGTCGACGTCCTCACCAGCAGCCTGCAGGCCTACCCGCTGGGGATGACGGCGCAGTCGCTGACGGTCACGGACAGCGGAATCGAGATGTCGCTGGCCGGCGGCGCGTACACGATGCCGAAGGCCGACCCGAACGCCCCGGTCCCGAGCGGCTGCTCGCTGCTGACCTAGGCGGCGCCCGCGGCTGGCGGGCTCGCCGGCCGGCGTCGGGGTAGTCCCGGACGCCGGCCGGCACCGATGTCAGGGCCGTGACCGCGCTACCTTCGCAAGTTCCTCAGCGAGGCTTCGCACGGCCTCCACCCCTGCGTCGACGCCCTTCGCCGCGAGCAGTCGCTCGACGAAAGCGGATCCGACGATCACGCCGTCCGCGAAGTCTTGTCGACCCAGCGTGGGAGTCGAATACGTCCGCTCAGTCCGGGAAGCCGTCCAGGACGGCGCGCGTGCCCGACAACCCGAGCCGCGTCGCGCCGGCCTCGATCATCGCGCGCGCGGCCTCGGCGGTCCGGATGCCGCCGCTGGCCTTGACTCCCAGCCGGCCGCCGACCGTCCGTGCCATCAGCCGGACCGCCTCGACGCTCGCGCCGCCCGCAGGATGGAACCCCGTCGAGGTCTTGACGAAGTGCGCGCCCGCGCGCTCGGCCGCTCGGCAGCACTCGACGATCGCCTCGTCGGACAGTGCGGCGGTCTCGAGAATCACCTTGAGCACCGTCTCGTCCGAGATACCCTCGCGGACGGTCAGGATGTCGGCGAGCACCGCGTTGTAGTCGCCGGCGACCGCCGCGCCGACGTCGATCACCATGTCGATCTCGTGCGCACCCTGCTGCACGGCCAGCCTCGCCTCGGACCCCTTGATCAGCGAGTGGTGCTTGCCGGACGGGAAGCCCGCGACCGCCGCGACCCGAAGCCCCGCCGCCTGCACCGGCAGCATCGAGGGTGAGACGCACACCGCGTACACCCCGAGCGCGCGGGCCTCCTCGATCAGTGCGGCGACGTCGGCACCGGTGGCCTCCGGCTTGAGCAGGGTGTGGTCGACCATCGCGGCGACCCGGTCGCGGGTGAGCGGGGCATCAGACATACCGACGAGCTTGGCACAGCCCGAAATTCGATTGCGCCTGCCTGCTCGCCACCACACACTTCTCGCATGCTGATCCGACGCGAGCACTCGGCCGACATCGACGCGATCGCGGCCGTGCACCGCTCCGCCTTCGCCGACCAATCCCCGCCGAACACCGAACCGGTCGAGCCCGGCCTGGTCGCGGCGCTGCGCGACTCCGACGCCTGGCTGCCGGCGCTGTCAATGGTCGCCGAGGTCGACGGCGCTGTGGTCGGGCACATCTGCCTGACCCGGGCCACGCTCGGCGACTTCCCCGTGCTCGCGCTCGGCCCGATCGGCGTGCTCTCCGAGCGGCACGGGGACGGGATCGGGTCGGCGCTCATGCACGCGGCGCTCGGCGCCGCCGACGCGCTCGACGAGCCGCTCGTCGCACTGCTCGGGCACCTCGACTACTACCCGAGGTTCGGCTTCGTGCCCGCGTCCACATTGTCCATCGATCCCGGTGTGCCGGACTGGGTCACGCATTTCCAGGTTCGCACGCTCGACGCCTACACCCCCGGACTGGTCGGCGAGTTCCGGTACCCGCAGCCGTTCTACGACCTGTGACGGCGCCGCCGCGACTACCGTTGCCGGTATGAGCGCCGACGACCTCGCCACCGTGTTCAACTCCGGCGCCGCCGAATTCACCGGCCTGACCCCGCAGGTGTGGGGCCCGGCCGGGCAGTCCCTCGTTTTCCAGTTGCGGCTGCGGCCCGGCGACACCGTGCTCGACGTGTGCGCCGGCGCCGGCGCGTCCGCTCTGCCCGCGGCCGCGGCGGTCGGCCCGGCGGGCCGGGTTCACGCGATCGACCTCGCCGACGACCTGCTCGAGCAGGGCCGGCTGGTCGCGTCCGATCGCGCCCTCCAGAACATCGACTTCGTCCGCGCCGACGCCACCGAATGGGAGCCGCCGAGCAGCGTCCCCGAGGCCGGCTACGACGCCCTGTCCAGTTCGTACGGCGTGTTCTTCCTGCCGCACATGGACGAGTCGGTGAACCGGCTGGTGGGCCTGCTCCGGCCGGGCGGCAAGATCGGGCTCACCACCTGGCGGCGGGGCGCCCACGAGGAGCACGCCCGCGCCTACTTCGAGGTGCTCGCCCGGCACGTGCCGGGAATGGACGCCGACGGGTACCGGCCCGACCCGAACGACCCGGTCCGCAGGCTCGACAGTCCCGATGCGCTCGCCGCGTGGCTCACCGGCTACGGCGCGGTCGACGTCGAGGTCAACGAGCTGCCCAACTGGCTGCCCGCGACCCCGGAGCTGGCCTGGCGACTGGTGCTGGGCAGCGCATTTCGGGGCCCACTCGTCGGCCTGGACGCGGCCACCGTCGAGGCGGTCCGCCAGGAGTTCCTGACTCTGCTCACCGAACGCGACGTCGAGACGCTGGACCTGGGAACTCTCGTCGCGACCGCCCGCGTCGAACGCTGACAGCGAACTCCGGGTAGTCGCCGACCCGCCACCTGCGACACTGGGTGCATGAGTAGGCCTGCTGCCCCCGAGGACGACCGACGCTACGTGCTCTCTCTCGGCACGCCCGACCGCACCGGCATCGTCGCCCGGATCTCGACCTTCCTCGCCGAGGTCGGCGGCTCCATCGTCGAGGCCGCCTATCACGCAGACCCGGACTCCGGATGGTTCTTCACCCGGCAGGCCGTGCGCGCCTCGTCGATCGAGTACGGGCTGGGCGAACTCCGCGAACGGTTCGCGGAGGTCGCCGCCGAACTCGGCCCGGAAACCGAGTGGACGCTGCAGGATTCGGGTGAACGCAAGCGAGTGGTGCTGCTGGTGAGCAAGGAGGCGCACTGCCTGCACGACCTGCTCGGCCGCGCCGCCGGCGGCGAGCTGCCCGCCGAGATCTGTGCCGTGATCGGCAACCACCGCGACCTCGAGGACGTCACCCGCGCGCACGGCATCGACTTCCACTACGTCTCGTTCCCCAAGGACCCGGCCGAGCGCGGACCGGCGTTCGAACAGGTGCGCAAGCTCGTCGACGCGCACGACCCGCACGCCGTGGTGCTGGCGCGGTTCATGCAGGTGCTGCCCGCCGAGCTGTGCGAGCACTGGGCCGGCCGCGCGATCAACATCCACCACAGCTTCCTGCCCTCGTTCGTGGGGGCGAGGCCGTACCACCAGGCGTTCGCCCGGGGGGTGAAGTTGATCGGCGCGACCTGCCACTACGTCACCGCGGAGCTGGACGCGGGGCCGATCATCGAGCAGGACGTGATCCGGGTGGACCACTCCGACGAGGTCCGCGACATGGTCCGGCAGGGCCGGGACATCGAGAAGCTGGTGCTCTCCCGCGGTCTGCGCTGGCACCTCGAGGACCGCGTCCTCGTGCACGGCCGCAAGACCGTCGTCTTCAGCTGACTAGAGGCGCGCGAGCCGCACGATCTCGGCGTTCACGGCGTCGGGTGCCTCGATGGTGGCCATGTGGCCGATCTTCGGTAGCCGGATCAGCCGCTCCAGGTGGCCGGCCGCGTCGAGGGTGTCGCTCATCCGCACCGAGTGCACCGGCGGGGTGAGTCGGTCCGCGTTGCCGACGAGGACGGTCGTCGGCACGGTCAGGTTGTCCAGGGACGCCCCTACGTCGATCGTGCTCAGCGCGCGTCCCCAGCCGCCCCGGGTGGCGGGGCTGCAGCCCTGGACGATCCGGACGCAGAAGTCGATCTCCTCACGGGTGGACCCGGCTGCCATCGCGACGTACTGGACTCCCCTGCGGGTCAGTGGGGACGGCGCGACCATCGGGGCCCTCGACCCGAGGATGACGCGTCCCACCGGCACGGGGACCGCGGGCGCCCGCTTCGGCCGCGGGATGACGGTGGTCTCGGCCACGAGGCGGTCGGTGCCGGTGCTCGCCAGCATGACGGCGCCGGCCTTCTGCTGCACCCGCTCGGGATACTTCAGCGCCCAGGACATGATCGACATGCCGCCCATGCTGTGGCCGACCACGACCGCCTTGCGACCGTCGGGGACCGTCGCGCTCAGCACCGCGTCCAGGTCGTCGCCGAGCAGGACCGGATCCAACGGCGTCGGACCGAGCCCGGTTCGGCCGTGTCCGCGCTGGTCGTAGGTGATCACCCGGAACTCGTCGGCGAGCGCGTTGACCTGCGGGTACCAGAACTGCGTCGAGCAGGTCCAGCCGTGGCTGAGCACGATCACCGGCGCGTCCGGGTCGCCGTAGGCGAGGGTGTGGATGGGGTGCCCGTCGGCGGAGATCACGGGGATCGTCTCGGGGCGCCGGATCGGGTCTCGCAGCGCCGGGTTGGGCGCGGCGCCGAAGGCCCGCTCGGTCCGCGCGCGCCGCGACCGCACTGCCGCGCCCGCGGCGACCGCCGCGCCCACGACCGACGTTCCGAGGAGAATCCGACGCACGTTTCCGCGTGATCGCTCCGACACCTGTGTACCTCCGTGTTGCGCTGAATGGGTTGACCGTGAATCAGATGACGTGCGCTCGGCGCAGCAGCAGTGTCGAGGGGCCGCCGACCAGGCCCACCTGGTCGAGGAACTCGACGGTCTTGGCGCTGCCCTCGCGAATCTTGTCCTGGTAGTGCTTGTTCGCCCTCGCCGCGGCGCGGGCGAGCTTCGGGTCGAGGCCTGCGGCCTCGTACACCCCGTCGTTGACCAGGCTGGTGACGACGAAATAGGCGGTCACCCCGAGGATCAGCCGGATCCGGGCCCGGGTGAACCGGGAGATGTTCGCGGCACGGCGCACCGTTTCCTCGCGCGCGAACTTGATGTGGCGCGCCTCCTCGAGGACGTGGATCTTGCTGACCGTCCGCGTGATCGGCTGGACCCGTTCGTCTTTCATGAAGTCGCGCTGCATCATGTCGAGGATCTCCTCGGCGAACAGCGTGCCGCCGTAGGCCAGCGAACCGGTCGCGGTGGCCTTGAAGGCTCGGGCGGACTCTCGAATCCACCTCTTCGGCCGGTAGGACGGGACGCCGAAACGCTGTGCCGACTTGGCGAACATCGTCGAATGCCTGCACTCGTCCGCGATCTCGTTGAGCGCGAACTGGACGTGCGGCTCCGACGGGTCGTGCGAGTAGATGTCGCGCAGCAGCATCTGCATCAGGATCATCTCGAACCAGATTCCGGTGCCCGCGATGCTGGCGGCCTCGTGCTTGGTGAGGGTGACCCGCTGGTCCTCGGTCATCGAGTCCCACAACTCGGTGCCGTACAGGCTGCACCACTCCGGGGTCATGCCGTAGAGACCCTCGGGGATCGGCGCGTCCCAGTCGACCTCGACGAGCGGGTCGTAGGACTTGCGCGCGGCGGAGGCGAGCAGCCGGCTCGCGGTCTCCTGCCGCGCGCCCGCCCGGGTCAGGCGGGACGTGCGGGTGGAGCCAGCGCCACGATCGTGGGCGATCGACATGTCGGCCTCCTTGCTGAGTTCGCGTCGGACGCTGTGCGCTCGCGGAAAAGGCCTGTCCGCCGACAGCGCACGAACGATCCGACTACCTCAACAATGCGGTGCCGGGATACCCGCTGTCAACGGTATCTGTGACGCGAATTCGCATATATTCTCGCGTGGCGCTACCAGCGCGGTCCGCGCTGGATCTCGTCCACCCGGGGCCGCACGTCGACCAGGTACACGCAGATCGCGACCACGGCGATGATCCAGAAGAACATCCCGAGCGGCAGCAGCAGCACGAGCAGCGAGGCGATCAGGATGCCCAGCCAGATCGGCTTGCTCAGCTTCTCCACCGCGGTGAAGGCGTCCGTCCGCTGCCGAAGCGCGTGGAAGACGGCGAAGACTCCCGCGCCGAGCGCGAGGAGCTGGAGTCCGAGCATGATGATGCCCGTGAGGCCGTGAACGGTATACACGTGGCCCATTCTACGGGCG
>NZ_JBHZAH010000178.1:0-7292 GCF_042754225.1 Rhodococcus sp. NPDC059234 | reverse complement strand
TAGTTGTCGCCGACGATCTCGACGACGGTGTAGGACCGCGCCTGGGCGTAGCCGCCGCAGTTCTGGATCTCGAGCTGGGTGTCCTGGTACTGGACGGCGTACTTGCCGTTCTTCTTGATGTCCTTGCCGGTGATGTTGACGAACTTGACCTGTCCGGCCGCGACCGGGACGGTCAGCGAGGCGTTCATCGACGGGCCGTTCAGATCGATGCCGCCGCCGATGGAGCCGCCGAGGCCGGTGATGTCGACCTGGCAGCCGACGATGTAGCCGGTGCTGATCCGCGAAACCCCGTGCGTGGACGAGTTGTTCGTGCCGGGGACGTTGGTCTGGCCGTTGAACGGACCCGCCTCGCCCTCCTTCGTGATGGACGAGACGTCGGCGGTGACGGTGCCCGACACCCACGCGGTGCGGCCTGCGCCGTTGGCGGCCAGCGAGGGCGAGATCAGGGCGCTCTCGCCGGTGCGCGCAACCACGACCCCGGGGGTGGCCTTGGATCCGTCCGGCAACGGCACGAAGGTGTCAGCACTCGCGGCGCCCGTCGACATCAGGCCGATCGTGACGGCGGCAGCTGCGCCGAGGCCTGCGATGCGGGCGCCACGGCGCAGGCCGGACGTGCGGTTCTCGCTCATTCGTTCCCCTCAGGAGGTGGTCTGGTGAAGTCGATCGCCGGCGCAGCGCACCGGCGGGCGGTCGAGATCGTGACCCCGAGCCTCTCGACGCAGCCCAGAAACTATCCGCATCATTCGACTGGATGCAATGCGCCACAGGCCCCGTCCGAAGTGACTCGCGTCACACTTGAGGCTCGAGGGTCCAGAAGGTCCTGTTCACGCCGATGATCTAACGAATTGACCGGTATCCTCCCTACTGCTCAGTAGGGTGTGCGGGGTGGCAATGCAGGGGGCAGCGCAATGGTGATCAGGTCGGATCGACCGCAGAAGACGGCAATGATCATTGCGCGGCGAATAATCGCGGACATCGACCAACAGGGCCTCGGGCCGGGTGATCACCTGCCCTCCGAGAAGGTGATGCTCGAGCAGTACCAAGTGGGACGTGGCACCCTGCGTGAGTCACTGCGATTCCTCGAGTTGTCCGGCGCCATCTCGCTCAAGCCGGGCCCGGGCGGTGGGCCGATCGTCGAGAAGCCCGAGGCTTCGCACCTGATGAACAGCCTCGGGCTGCTGCTGCAGTTCGAGGGCGCCCGGTTCGCCACCATCGTGGAGGCCCGAGTCGGGCTCGAGCCGGTGATGGCGCGGCTGGCGGCGGAACGGATCACCGACGAGCTGCGCGGGCGACTCGCGGCCGCGGTGGCCACGATGCGTGAGCACACCGCCGACCTCTCGGTGTTCCTCGAGGCGAACCGCGAGTTCCACAACACGATCGCGTGGGCGTCGGGCAACCCGCTGTTCGGCTTCCTGATCGACGCGATGGACGGGGTCTTCGCGGCCTCGTCGCTCGGCGTCGACTACCCGGTCCAGCAGCGGATCATGGTGCTCGAGGCGGACCAGGCGATCTTCGACGCCGTCATGGCGGGCGATCCGGCCGAGGCCGAGGCCGCCATGCGGATGCACGTCTCGGACTGGACGAGATACCTGCACGCGAAGTTCCCGGCCGCGCTCGCCAAGCCGATCACCTGGGACGGGATGCAGTAGCCGACTTCGATCGCCCTGTTCAGGCCAGTCTCAGGATTCGGCTCTACCCTGAAGGGTCGGTCCGAAGCCGCCGACTCGGCGCGTCGAGACCGGACAGGCGCGATGCGTCGAATCTGCACAGGAAAGCAGGCCCGAGACATGAGCAAGCCGGACGATCAGCGGACACCCGAGAACACCCCCGACGGCACCGAGGCGCTGCCCGTCGGACCCGACCCCACCGCCGGATGGGGCCCGAGCCCGGAGCAGCCCGAGAACCGGTCCCCGGACCAGCCGACCGAGCAGTTCCCCGGCCCGCAGTACACCTCGGATCCGCGGCAGGCCTACGGCGACGCGACGCAGGCCTTCCCGACGTATCCGGGGTACGACCAGAACCAGCCGCCGGCGAATGCGACGCAGGCGTACCCGACGTATCCGGGGTACGACCAGAACCAGCCGCCGGTGAATGCGACGCAGGCGTACCCGACGTATCCGGGGTACGACCAGAACCAGCCGCCGGCGAATGCGACGCAGGCGTACCCGGCGTATCCGGGGTACGACCAGAACCAGCCGCCGCCGAACGCGACGCAGGCCTACCCGACCTACCTCGACGGCAACCAGCCGCCGCCGATCGGTCCCGCGGCGGGTGGCACCGTTCCCCCGGGCGACGGCGAGAAGAAGGGACCCGGAAAGGTCGTTCTCGTCGCCGCCGTCACGGTGGCGGTGCTGCTGCTGGCCGCGGTCGTCGGGTTCGGGGCCCTGCTCGTCACCTCCGGGGGCTCCGACAACGCGACCGCCTCCGGCCCGGTCACCCGGTCGCAGGCGCCGGCCCCGACCCAGGCCCGACCCTCGACGCCGCCGCGCAGCACCCCGGCGCCCGGCACCACGCCGCCCGATCTCTCGAAGATTCCGGGCGGCCTCGGCGAGGCGATCGGCGCGGCCGGTGCGGCGGTCGGGACGGTCACGACGAACGACGGGACCACCCTGACCCTCGACGGCATCGGCGGTTCGGCGGTGACCGTCACCACCACACCGTCGACCCGGGTGATCTCGTTGAACGGCACCAGGGTCGCGGACCTCCGGGTCGGCGACACCGTGCTCGTGCAGGGCGACAAGACCTCGGACGGAGCGGTGGCGGCCCGGCTCATCGTGAACACCGCCATCCCCGACCTCGGGGACCTCGGCAGCGGCGGCGGCAACTGAGGCGTCGGCGATGACCGCAATTCCGGCGGAACTTTGGTCCGGGTGCGAGCCGAGTGCCACGAACGGGCCCGGCTGTCGATATTGTGACTGGCGATGACGCTTATCTGGTTCGGACTCTCCGCGATCGCGCTCGCCGGTGCGATCGTGCTGTTGTACGTCGATCGCAGCCGCCGCGAGCAATTCGGTCGGGTCCGGCAGATCTGGGCGAAGGCGCAGGGCTACACGTACAACGAGTCCGACGACCAGTTGCCGTCGCGGTGGCATCGGGCCGCGATGGCCCGCCAGGAGTACCTGGGAGCGATCGACGTCGTGCACGGTGTCCGGCGCGGTGAGAACTTCGTGCTGTTCGATCTGCCGGAGGCCGCGACGATCGTCGCCGTGCAGCGCGCCGTCGGGTCCGACGTGGACGTGGACCTTCGGCTGAAGTCGACGCCGCCGCCCAAGGACAACGACCTCAACCTGCTCGGCGCGATCGGGCCCCGGGTCGTGTTCTCCACGGATCTCGAGATCGCCCGCCGGGTCTGCGACCAGCGGATGGTGCATTTCACCGAGTCGGTTCCGCCGCAGGTCCAGATGCTCTGGAGTGAGGGTCCGTGGACGCTGGGGTCGTTGCCGGTCACCAGCAGCGGGCGGGACTGGGACGCGGCGATCGACGCGGTCGCCCGTCTGTCCGGGCTGTTGCACGTGCTGCCGCCGGTCTCCGAGCCCGGCGAATTGAGCGATGTCGGCCACGACCCGGGGCGGCCCTACCCGCACCCGCTCGACGTGCGTTCCGACAACGACATCTCGCGCTGACCCGCGCCCGTACCCCGCGCGTCCGACGCGGCTGGGTAAGACCCGTTTGTTCCCCTTGTCTGGATGACCTGACCGGTGTGCACGTACCCGGGGTGAGTGAGTAGATTCCACTCCTGTGACTCTTGTGGCGGTAGTGGCTGTTGTTGCTGTTGTCCTTTTTGCCCGGGTGTACGCGGTGGTCCGGAAGTTACGCCGAGCCGAGGCGAACCTCACGGCCAGCCGGCGCCTGCTCGAGGTGGAGCTGGGGCGACGCTACGACCAGGTGAACGACCTCGTCGTCGCGGCGCGCGGCGCGAACATGGACTCGGGCGTGCTGGCCCCGCTGGCGGGTGCCCGCTCGCTCGCGCTGGGGTTCCGGGAACAGGGCATGACCCTCGGCGACCAGGCCGGATCGGAGAACGCGCTCTCGGTCGCGCTGCACCGGGTGGTCCTGGAGTCGGGCAACGATCCGAAGGTCAGGAACGACTGGGCGATTCAGCGTCCGGTGCTCGACCTGCAGCGGACCGAGCAGCGGCTGGTCGGCGCCGCACGCGTCTACAACAACAGTGCGACCGCGATGAACTCGCTGGTGGGTGGGATCGGGACGGCCCCCATCGTGCGGATCTTCGGCGCTCGGAAGGCCCCGCTGTTCGAGGCCACGCTCGCCGAACTCCCGGTGGAGCTCCTCGCCGAACTCCGCGGCGGCGAACTGACCGGCGGCGAGGTCTCGGAGTCCGCGAGCGTCTGAGCCGCGTGCGTTCGGGTCGCGCGTGGCCGACTAGGCTCGACCTCGACATGGCAGGCGAAAGGGAGCGGTCGATGACGGAGAAGGCGGAGCTCGCGGAGCTCGTGCGCGAGCTGGCGGTAGTGCACGGGAAGGTCACCCTGTCGTCCGGCAAGGAAGCCGACTACTACGTGGACCTGCGTCGCGCCACGCTGCACCATCGCGCCGGCCCCCTGATCGGCAAGCTGCTGCGCGAGCTCGTCGCGGACTGGGACTTCGCCTCCGTCGGTGGGCTGACGATGGGTGCCGACCCGGTGGCGATGGCCGTCATGCACGCGGGCGGTCGCCCGATCGACGCGTTCGTGGTCCGCAAGGCGGCCAAGGCGCACGGCATGCAGCGGCAGATCGAGGGCCCCGACGTGGTCGGCAAGCGGGTGCTGGTCGTCGAGGACACGACGACCACCGGCAACTCCCCGCTGACCGCCGTTCGCGCGCTGCGTGAGGCGGGCGCGATCGTGGTCGGCGTCGCGACGGTGGTCGACCGTGCCACGGGCGCGGATCAGGTCATCGCCGCCGAGGGACTCGAGTACCGTTCCCTGCTCGGCCTCGGCGATCTCGGCCTGTAGATACGCCTACGGCGCAGTGGTGCGGTTGTGAAGTCTTGGGACTCCGTAACCGCACCACTGCGCCGTAGCGCATGATCTTGGGCATGACGATCCGGAGGACGGCGACGACGCTCGCCGACGGCCGCGAACTGCTGTACTTCGACGACACCGAGCCCTACCTCGGCGGCGGCGCAACGCGCGAACTGCACGACGGCCGAGACCTTTCCGCAGTCGCGGCCCTGTCGACCATGCGCTACGACGTGCTCTCCGGCGAGTGGGTGACGCTGGCCTCGCACCGCAACAGCCGCACCTTCCTGCCCGCGGCGCACGAGTGCCCGCTGTGTCCGACGCGACCGGGCCGGGCGGCCACCGAGATCCCAGCCGACGACTACGACGTCGCGGTGTTCGAGAACCGTTTCCCGTCGCTCGCACTGCAGGCGCCGGCACCCGAGTCGAGCCGTGTCGACGGCGAGGAGTTGTGGCCCCAACGGGCGGCCGCGGGGCGGTGCGAGGTCGTGTGCTTCACCAGCGAGCACGACCGCAGCTTCGCGCAGCTGCCCGTCTCCCGGGTGCGCACCGTGCTGGCCGCGCTGGTCGACCGGACCCGCGCGTTGTCCGCGCTGCCGGGCATCGAGCAGGTGTACTGCTTCGAGAACCGGGGCGAGGAGATCGGGGTCACCCTCGCGCACCCGCACGGCCAGATCTACGCGTACCCGATGCTGCCCGCGCACACCGAGGCGCTGCTGCGGCAGTCGGCCCGGCACCGCGCCGATACCGGGCGGTCGCTGCTGCGAGACGTCCTCGACGCCGAACGGCGTGCCGGCACAAGGATTGTCGCGACCGCGGAGCACTGGACTGCGTACGTCCCGGCGGCCGCGCGGTGGCCGGTGGAGGTGCACCTCGCGCCGCACCGGGACGTCGCGGACCTCGCCGAGCTGACCGGAGCGGAACTCGACGAGCTGGCGACGATGTACCTCGACGTCCTGGCGAGGCTGGACCGGTTCTTCGACGGCGTCGACAAGCTGCCCTACATCGCGGGCTGGCACCAGGCCCCGGTCGGGGAGGGGCGGGAGCTGGGAAGGCTGTACCTGCAGGTGTTCTCGCTCATGCGGGCACCGCACCGGATGAAGTTCCTGGCCGGGTCGGAGTCGGGGATGGGGGCGTGGATCAGCGACACCACGCCCGAGCGGATCGCTGCCAGGTTCCGGGAGGTCGCGCAGTGAGCTGGGTACCTCCGGTGGTCGACGCCGAGGCAGCCGCCGCCGCGACCGCCCTGCTGCGTGACGAGTTCGGCGGCGAATCGGAGGGGGTGTGGGCGGCGCCGGGACGGGTCAACCTGATCGGCGAGCACGTCGACTATGCGCGCGGGCTCTCGCTGCCGATCGCGTTGCCGCACAGCACGTTCGTCGCCGTGCGACGCCGCACGGACAAGGTGCTGCGGTGCGTGTCGAGTCTCGGTGGGCCGCCGTGGACGGGGCGGATCGACGACATCGGTCCGGGGAACCCGACGGGGTGGTCGTCGTACCTCGCCGGCGTCGTGTGGGCGATGCGCCGGAAAGGGCTGCTCGGCAGGGACTTCGGGGGCGCGGACGTGGCCGTCGCGTCGTGTGTGCCGGTCGGTGCCGGGTTGTCGAGTTCGGCCGCGCTCGAGTGCGCGCTCGCCCTGGCGTTGGCCGAGCTCGGGGGGCTGCCGACCGACGACGCGGGGCGTGCGGCGCTGGCGTCGTGCTGCGTGGCGGCGGAGAACGAGATCGCGCTCGCCCCGACCGGCGGTATGGACCAGGCGATCTCGCTGCGGGCGCGGGCAGGTCACGCGTTGCTGGTCGACTCGGCGGACGGGTCGACCGTCGCCGTCCCGTTCGACCCCGCCGCGACGGGATTGGCGCTGCTGGTGATCGACACCCAGGCGCCGCACCGGCTGGTCGACGGTCAGTACGCGCAGCGCCGCCGATCCGTGGAGGACGCGGCTGCAGCGCTCGGTGTCGGGTCGTTGCGTGAGGTGGACGACGTCGGGGGGCTGGGCGATCCGCTGCTGCGGCGGCGGGCGCGGCACGTGGTCACCGAGATCGGACGGGTGCGGGAGGTATTGGCGCTGCTCGCGTCCGGTCGCAACCGGGAGGTCGGGCCGGTGCTGACGGCGTCGCACGTCTCCCTGCGCGACGACTACGAGGTGTCGTGCCGGGAACTGGACTGCGCCGTCGACGCTGCGCTCGCGGCGGGAGCCCACGGGGCGCGGATGACGGGCGGCGGGTTCGGCGGCTCGGCGATCGCCCTGGTGGACGAGGCCGCCGTGGACCTCGTGGCGGCCGCGGTCCGGGAAGCGGCCGCCTCGGGCGGCCTGGCCGCTCCGCGCTTCCTGCG
>NZ_JBHZAH010000177.1:0-7376 GCF_042754225.1 Rhodococcus sp. NPDC059234 | reverse complement strand
TCGGTACCCCGATCCGGGTACCGATCGCGCACAGGCGGCGCAGCCGCCCCGAAGTTTGGAGTCACATGAACCGCATCGCCGACCCGACCGTGGTGATCGTGCCCGGTCTGCGCGACCACGTCGCCGACCACTGGCAGACCCTGCTCGCGGACAAGCTCGACCGAGTGCGCACGGTGCCGCCGCTCGAAAGTGACAAGCTCAGCGTGACGGCGCGGGTAGCTGCGCTCGACGCCGTGCTGAGCGACATCGCCGGTCCGGTCGTCCTGGTCGCCCACAGCGCGGGGGTCATGATCACGGTGCACTGGGCCCAGCAGCCGACCAGGGCGATCCAGGGTGCGCTGCTCGCGACCCCGGCGGACCTGGAACAGCCACTGCCCGAGGGGTACCCCAGTTTCGAGGACCTCGACCGAAACGGATGGAACCCCATCCCGCGGCGCCGCCTCCCGTTCCCGAGCATCGTCGCGGCGAGTGGTAACGACCCGCTCGGAGGCCACCGGCGGATCGCAGGCATGGCGGAGACGTGGGGCAGCCGACTCGTCGACCTCGGCGATGTCGGCCACCTGAATCCCGCGTCCGGCTACGGGTACTGGCCGCAGGCCGAGGAGCTTCTCGATGACCTGATGTGCGTGAAGGAGGCCGCTTCGTGACCCGGGTGTACGTGTCGGCGGCGGAGGCTGTGGCCGACATCGGCAACGGCGCGTCGCTGGCGGTGGGCGGGTTCGGACTGTGCGGCATCCCCGACGCGCTGATCGCGGCGATCGCAGACGGGTCGGCAACCGATCTCGAGGTGGCGTCGAACAACTGTGGCACCGACGGACACGGGCTCGGACTGTTGTTGGGGCATAAGCGGATCCGCCGGGTCATCGCCTCGTACGTCGGCGAGAACAAGGAGTTCGCCCGGCAGTACCTGGCGGGGGAGCTCGAGGTCGAACTGTCGCCCCAGGGCACGCTGGCCGAGCGGCTTCGCGCCGGCGGCGCCGGCATCCCGGCGTTCTTCACCCCGGCGGGGGTCGGTACCCCGGTCTCGGAGGGCGGGCTGCCGTGGCGCTACGCCGCGGACGGATCGGTTGCCGTGGCGTCGCCGCCGAAGGAGATCCGTGAGTACGCGGGCAAGCGGTACCTGCTCGAGGAATCGATCACTACCGACTTCTCGCTGGTGCACGCCGCGATCGGGGACACCGACGGCAACCTCGTGTTCAACCTGGCCGCGCGCAACTTCAACCCGCTCGCCGCGATGGCCGGAAGGGTCTGCATCGCACAGGTGGAGACCCTGGTGCAGCCCGGAGTGCTGGACCCGGGGCAGGTGCACCTGCCGGGGATCTTCGTCGACCGCATCGTCGCAACGGGATTGCAGGACAAGCAGATCGAGAAGCGCACGGTGACGGCGCGGAAGGAGGCCGCCGCATGAGCGCGACGGTGACCGAAGTGGTGGGCTGGACTCGTGCACAGATGGCGGCGCGGGCCGCCGCCGAATTGCAGGCCGGGGAGTACGTCAATCTCGGCATCGGTCTGCCGACGCTGATCCCGAATCACCTCCCGCGGGGGTTGGAGGTGGTCCTGCACAGCGAGAACGGGATCCTCGGTACCGGGGCCTACCCGGACGAGGACGCGGTGGACGCGGACCTGATCAACGCGGGCAAGGAAACCGTCACGGTCAATCCGGGTGCCGCGTTCTTCGATTCCGCGCTGTCGTTCGGGATGATCCGGGGTGGGCACATCGACACCGCCGTGCTCGGCGGGATGCAGGTCTCCGAGTCCGGCGACCTGGCGAACTGGATGGTTCCCGGCGCGATGGTCAAGGGGATGGGCGGGGCGATGGATCTCGTTCACGGCGCCCGCCGTGTCATCGTGCTCATGGAGCACACGGACAAGTCGGGCTCGCCGAAGATCGTGCGCGAGTGCAGCCTTCCGCTCACCGGTCAGGGCGTCGTGCACCGGATCATCACCGACCTCGCGGTCATCGACGTGACCGAGGCGGGTCTGGTGCTGCGCGAATGCGCGCCCGGGGTGACCGAGGACTGCGTGCGCGCGGCCACCGACGCCCCGCTCACCCTCATCCGTCCCGACGACCGAAAGTGAGTTCCGCGTGCTGAACCTGTCCATGCTGCTGGAGGATTCCGCCCGCCGGTACCCCGACCGCGATGCCATCGTTCTCGGCGACGAACGGATGACCTATGCGGAGCTGAACGCCGAAGCCGATCGGGTGGCGAACCTGCTCGTCGCCCGCGGCATCGAGCCGGGGGACCGGGTGGCGATGTCCCTTCCGAACCTGCCGCAGTTCCCGATCGTCTACTACGGCATCCTCAAGGCCGGCGCGGTGGTGGTTCCCCTCAACGTCATGCTCAAGGGTCGCGAGATCGCCTACCACCTGGCCGATTCCGGAGCCCAGGCGTACTTCTGCTTCGAGGGCACCGCCGACCTGCCGATGGGGGAGTTCGGTCGCGCCGGATTCTCGGCGACGGAGGGCTGCCGCGAGATGTTCCTCCTCGCCGCCGGTGCGGAGGCCGCGACGCCGGCCGACGGCGTCACCACGCTGGCCGCGGCCCTGGCGGACATGCCGGCGGAGGCGGAGTCGGTGGTGCGCGAGGCGGGCGACACCGCGGTGATCCTCTACACCAGCGGCACGACCGGCAACCCCAAGGGCGCCGAGCTCACCCACTCCAACATGGTGATGAACGCGGCCACGGCCAACCGATTGTTCGACAGCAACCCGACTCGCCGCGACACGTACCTGGTGACTCTGCCGCTGTTCCACTCGTTCGGGCAGACCGTCGTGATGAACGCCGGACTCGCGGTCGGCGCCACCCTCGTGATGCTGCCCCGATTCGACGCAGCGGCGGCCCTGCGGCTGATGATCGACGAGGCCGTCACCGTGTTCGCGGGCGTCCCGACGATGTACTGGGCCCTGCTGGGTGCTCTCGACGCGGCGAAGACCGGCACCGCCGGTGGCGTCGACGTCGACCGGATCGCCGGCACCATGCGCCGGGCCATCTCCGGCGGCGCGGCGTTGCCGGTGGAGATCCTCACCCGGTTCGCCGAGCGGTTCGGAGTGCAGATCCTCGAGGGCTACGGCCTGTCCGAGACCTCCCCGCTCGCGCTGTTCAGTGACCCCGAGCGCGAACCGCGTCCCGGTTCGATCGGCGTGCCGGTGTGGGGCATCGAGGCACGACTTGTCGATCAGGACTGGAACACCGTGTCGGGCCCGGACGTGATCGGGGAGATCGCGTTGCGGGGGCACAACGTCATGGCAGGCTACCTCGATCGCCCCGAGGCGACCGCTGAGGCGATGCGGGACGGGTGGCTGCGGACCGGCGACCTGGCCCGCCGCGACGACGACGGCTTCTACTACATCGTCGACCGCGCAAAGGATCTCATCGTGCGGGGTGGGTTCAACGTATATCCTCGCGAGATCGAAGAAGTCCTGCTGACGCACGAGGCCGTCTCGCTGGTCGCGGTAGTCGGCGTCCCGCACGAGAGCCACGGCGAGGAGATCAAGGCGTTCGTGATCCTCGAGCCGGACGCGCAGATCACCGATAGCGAACTGATCAGCTGGTGCAAGGACCAGATGGCGAGCTACAAGTACCCGCGTTGCATCGAGTTCGCCACCGTCCTGCCCATGACCGCGACCGGGAAGATCCTCAAGCGCGAACTCTCCGGGATGGTCGCCGCCACAAGTTGACTGCCCGCCGCGGGGCGCTAGCGCGCACCGCGGCGCACCAGCCTGACGAGGTCGCCCGCGGGTCCCTCGAGTTGGCGGGGTGGGCGCCACACGGCCCGCAGCGTGCGGTGCAGGTCGAGTCCGTCCACCTCCACCGCCTTCACGTCTCCCGACTCGAGCTGGTCCGCGACGGCCAGGGTGCTGAGTACGGCCGGGCCGACACCGCTGAGCACGCTCGTCCGGATGGCTGCTGCGCTCCCGAGTTCGAGAAGTGGTGCTGCCCGGTCATATTCGTGCAGTGCGACGTCGAGGGTGGTGCGGGTTCCGGATCCGGGTTCGCGGACCACGAGTGGGGTGCCGGCCAGCTCGGCGACGGACAGCGTCCGCCTGCGCCGTGCCCACGGGTGGTCGGGGTGGACGACGACGATCAGCCTGTCGCGGGCGACCGCGACGCTGTGCAGCGGGCGCGGCACCGTCGGGGACTCGATGAACCCGATGTCGCAGGATCCGGCCGTCACATCGGCGAACACCTGCGTGGAGTTCCGAACCTGCAGGTGGATGGTCACGTTCGGATCCACCTGACGGAACTGTCCGAGCCACCGGGGCATGAGATGCTCCGCAACAGTCATGCTCGCGCTGATGGTCAGCTCGGCGGCCCGCTTCTCACGCATGCCCTCGGCGACGTCCAGCAGCCGACGGGCGTCGGTGAGCACCTGCCTCGACCAGTGTGCGATCACGGTGCCCTCCGGCGTCAATGTCGACCCGGTCGGTTTTCGCTGCAGCAGCGCCGTGCCGACCTGTGCCTCGAGTCGTTTGATCGCGCGGCTGGCGTTCGGCTGCGCGATTCCGGCGACTTTGGCGGCGGCACTGAGGCTTCCGTGATCGTCGACCCCTACAAGGAGCTCGAGGACATCGAGATCCGGCCATCGAGAAGACATTCGAATATTATATGCCCACCGACATTGATATATCAGTTTGATATGGGGCAATGGCGAATCGAGGGCTACCCGGAACTGTCGGTGTGGCGAAGAGTTGCAGGCATGTCCCAAGAAGTGCACGCAGCCTCCCGAAACCACCAGCCGGCGGCCGGCCGAGAGGCCGATGGTCAGTCCCGACCGCGGGCGGTAGGCATTGCGACGGGCGTGGGCCTGTGCGCCGTCGGCGCCGCGATCGCCATGGGGCTCGGGCGTCTGGTCCCCGCGGTGAATCCGATGTTGATCGCCATCGTGCTGGGCGCGCTGGTGGCGAATCTCGTTGCCATCCCGGGGTGGATCCGGCCGGGATTGGACTTCTCGTCCAAGCGACTGCTCCGGGTGGGCGTCGCGCTTCTCGGGCTGCAGTTGATGTTCAGCGACGTCATCGACCTCGGCTGGGGAGTGATCGCCGTCGTGGTGGCGATCGTGGTCCTCGGAATGGCGGGAACCATGTATGCCGGCAAGCTGCTCGGGTTGTCGTGGACGCAACGGGTGCTCATCGCGTGCGGATTCTCGATCTGCGGTGCGGCGGCGGTGGCGGCCGCCGACGGCGTGGTCGACGCGAAGGAGGAGGAACTTCTCACCGCGGTCGCCCTGGTGGTGGTCTTCGGCACGCTGATGATCCCGACGATCCCGCTCCTGTCCCACGCCCTCGGACTGACCGATCGGCAGGCGGGGATGTGGGCCGGCGGTTCCATCCACGAGGTCGCGCAGGTGGTTGCCGCCGGTGGTGTCATCGGTGGGGGCGCGCTCGCGGTCGCGACGGTCGTCAAGCTGGCCCGGGTGCTGATGCTGGCACCGGTGATGGCGTATCTCGGTGCGCGCGAACGTCGAGTGTCGAAGGGGGAGCGAACGAATGCCGCTCTTCCGCCCCTGGTTCCGATGTTTGTGGTCGCCTTCATCGGCTGCGTGGCGCTGCGTTCCTCGGGGGTCCTGCCGGATGCCGTGATCGCACAGGCCAAGGTGTTGCAGACGGCGCTGCTGACGGCCGCCATGTTCGCGCTGGGACTCGGGGTCCGGGTGTCGCTGCTGCGCTCGGTCGGGCCGCGCCCGTTCGTGCTCGCGGCCCTGTCCACCGTGTGGGTCGCCGCCGTCGCCCTGGTCGGGGTCTGGATCGTCGGCTAGCGCTGTGAGCCTCGGAGATGTTGCAGCAGGTGGGTGTTGAGTGACTCGGCCGCGGTGTCGGGGATCCAGTGCGAAATGCCTTCGAGTTCGACGTATGTCATGGGGGCGGTGACGTGCTGCCCGGTCGCTCGTGCGGCCTCCGGCCCGAGGTAGTCGTCGTCGGTCGACCAGACGTACAAGGTGGGGACTTCGATGGCGCCGACGGGAGGTTGTTCGTCGAACGCGGTCGCGCGGTAGTAGTTCAGGCTCGCGGTCAGGGCTCCTCGATCGGAGAGTACGTCGAGGTAGTCCGCTGTGTGGTCGTCGGGCAACTCGCGGTACAGATTTCGAAGCCCCGTGGCATCGGAGGCGAGGAGCAGGTCCTCCGCGATGCCGGGTTGGCGCAGCAGCGAGGCGTACGCGGATCGTTGCGCCTGATCGCCGCCGAGTTCATCGTGCAGGGCCGCCGTGAACGCCGTCGGATGCGGGGTGGACACGACGGTGAGGGTCCTCAGTTTCTCCGGGTGCCGACCGGCGAGGTGCCAGGCGACGATGCCACCCCAGTCGTGGCCGACGAGGTCGAACGTGTCGGCGCCGAGCGCGTTCGCCACCGCGAGGACATCGCCGACGAGGTGTTCGATCGCGTAGGCGTCGACCGACTCGGGGCGTGCGCCCGGCGAGTAGCCACGCTGATCGAAGGCGACCGCCCGACAACCGTTCGCGGCGAGCGCCGCCAGCGTCGCGTCCCAGGCCCGGGACGTCTGCGGAAATCCGTGGAGCAGCAGGACCAGTCGACCCTCGCGAGGGCCCGCCGCGCGGCAACGGAAGGTCATGCCGTCGCAGGTGATGTCCGAGTGCTCGATGTTCATGTCCGTCAGTCCTCCGATGGTTCGACGCGGTGGCCGCTGATCAATTCGTGTAGCGCCCGGGCGACCCGCCGCTCCGCCGCGGCATCCCGCATCAGGCGACTGGCCTGGTGGTAGGCCAGGACCATCCCGGTGAGCTCGAAGGCCAGCTGGCCCGCGTCGGTCTCCGGGTGCAGCTCACCCGCGTTCGTGGCGTCTGTGATCGTGCTCTCGAGCAGAGCCCGCCAGGACTGGTGGAGTTCGGCGAGCCGGTCGCGGACCCTGCCCGGCCGGTCGTCGAATTCCATTGCGGCAGAGAGGAGCAGGCATCCGCCCGGCATTGACGAGTTCGTCCAATCCACCCAGAGTTCGAGCAGTCGTTGCAGCCGCGACAGCGGGGAGTCCGCGTCGGCCGCGGGCGCGACAACGGCGGAGGCGAAGCGTTCTGCCGCCGAATCCACGACCGCGAGCTGGAGGGCCTCCTTGGACCGGAAGTGGGCGTAGAGGCCGCTCTTGGAGATCTGCACGTCGGTTGCCAGCGTGCCGATCGAGACGTCGCTCAGGCCTCGAACGCTGGCCAGGCGGCTGCCGTGTTCCAGGATCACCGCCCGAGTCCTTGCCGCTTTCGAAGCCATGTCCACAAAATAGCACGGTCGTGCTTTTTTTGGTTCCGGTGTTCCCCGCGGGCCTTGGGTCCGCCGCGCCGGACCCGGGCGGGCCAACCCAAAAGACAAATTTGGCGCCCCCACAGAATCCGACCCCCGGGGGGGCCCGGACCCGAAACGCGGGAACAGC
>NZ_JBHZAH010000176.1:0-7396 GCF_042754225.1 Rhodococcus sp. NPDC059234 | reverse complement strand
AGTCCCGGCCCCTCGTTGCATGATCGTCGGCTCAGCCCGGCCCGTCAGGTCAGACCGCCGCGGCCGCCTTGCGGGGTGCACGCTTGCGCTTCGGTGCGGCCTTCTCCACCGAACCGTTGCCGCCCGCCGGCAGCGCCGAGGCCAGCACCTCTCCGAGGAACCGTCCCGTGTAACTCGCCGGGACCGCCGCGATGTCCTCGGGGGTGCCGTCGGCGACCACCGTCCCGCCCCCGGACCCGCCCTCGGGGCCCATGTCGATCACCCAGTCCGAGGTCTTGATCACGTCGAGATTGTGCTCGATGACGATGACGGTGTTGCCCTTGTCGACGAGACCGTTCACCACGCCGAGCAGCTTGCGGATGTCCTCGAAGTGCAGGCCGGTGGTCGGCTCGTCCAGGACGTAGACGGTGCGGCCGGTGGACCGCTTCTGCAGCTCCGCCGCCAGCTTGACGCGTTGCGCCTCGCCGCCCGACAGCGTCGGCGCCGGCTGGCCGAGGCGCACGTACCCGAGCCCCACCTCGACGAGCGTCTTGAGGTAGCGGTGAATCGAGGTGATCGCCTCGAAGAAGTCGGCGGCCTCCTCGATCGACATGTCGAGGACCTCGGCGATGGTCTTGCCCTTGTAGTGCACCTCGAGGGTCTCGCGGTTGTACCGCGCGCCGTGGCAGACCTCGCACGGCACGTAGACGTCGGGCAGGAAGTTCATCTCGATCTTGAGGGTGCCGTCGCCGGAGCAGGCCTCGCAGCGACCGCCCTTGACGTTGAAGGAGAAGCGGCCCGGCTGGTAGCCACGCACCTTCGCCTCGGTGGTCGCGGCGAACAGCGTGCGGATCTTGTCGAAGACTCCCGTGTAGGTCGCGGCGTTCGACCGCGGCGTGCGACCGATCGGCGACTGGTCCACCTGCACCAGCTTGTCGAGCTGGTCGAGCCCGTTGACCCGGGTGTGCCTGCCGGGCACCTGCCGGGCGCCGTTGAGCTTGTTCGCCATCACCGTAGCCAGGATGTCGTTGACGAGCGTCGACTTGCCGGACCCGGAGACACCGGTGACCGACGTGAGCACGCCCAGGGGGAAGCTCACGTCGATGTCCTTGAGGTTGTGCTCCTTCGCACCGATCACCGAGACCTGACGCTTCTTGTCCACGGGACGCCGGATCAGCGGCACCGGGATGCTGGACCGCCCGGAAAGGTAAGCGCCGGTGAGGGATTCCTCGCACGTCAGCAGTTCCTGATACGGCCCGCTGTGCACCACCTTGCCGCCGTGCTCGCCCGCGAGCGGACCGATGTCGACCACCCAGTCGGACGTGCGGATGGTGTCCTCGTCGTGCTCGACCACGATCAGCGTGTTGCCGAGGTCCCGCAGTCGGGTGAGGGTCTCGATCAGTCGCCGGTTGTCGCGCTGGTGCAGTCCGATCGACGGCTCGTCCAGCACGTACAGCACCCCCACCAGTCCGGAGCCGATCTGGGTGGCCAGCCGGATGCGCTGCGCCTCGCCGCCGGACAGGGTGCCCGCGGCCCGCGCCAGCGACAGGTACTCCAGACCGACGTCCAGCAGGAAGCCGAGCCGCGCCTGCACCTCCTTGAGCACCTGACCGGCGATGGCCTCCTCGCGGGCACCGAGGGTGAGGCTGTTCAGGAAGTCCGCGCACTCCGAGATGGACAGGTCGGCGACCTCGGCGATCGATTTCTTTCCGTGCGCGCCGGCGGAGATGGTGACCGAGAGAATCTCCGGCCGCAGCCGGGCGCCGTTGCAGGCCGGACAGGGCACGTCGCGCATGTACCCGTCGTAGCGTTCCTTCATCTGCTCGGACTCGGTCTGTTCGAGCCTGCGGTGCAGGAAGGGCATGACACCCTCGAACTCGGCGTAGTAGGAGCGGGTGCGGCCGTACCGGTTCTTGTACTTGACGTGCACCTGGTGCTCGCTGCCCTCGAGGACCGCCTTGCGAGCCTTCGCGGGCAACTTGTTCCACGGTGTCGCTATGTCGAAACCCATCGCGTCGGCGAGCCCGGACAGCAGCCGGCCGAAGTACTCCGAGGTCTGCCCCATCGACCACGGCGCGATCGCGCCGTCCGCGAGGCTCAGCTCCGGGTCGGGCACCACCAGGTCCGGGTCGACCTCCTTGCGGATGCCGAGCCCGGTGCACTCGGGGCACGCGCCGTACGGGGAGTTGAACGAGAACGAGCGCGGCTCGAGATCGTCGATGGCGAGCGCATGCCCGTTCGGGCAGGCCAGCGACTCGGAGAAACGCCGCTCCCGGTCGGTGGCGTTCTCCTCGCGGTCCACGAAGTCGAGCACCACGATGCCGTCCGCCAGGCGCAGCGCCGTCTCCACCGAGTCGGTGAGTCGCTGCTTCGAACTCGCCTTCACCGTGAGGCGGTCGACCACGACCTCGATGTCGTGCTTCTCCTGCTTCTTGAGCTTCGGCGGGTCGGTCAGCTGGTGCACCACGCCGTCCACTCGCACGCGGGCGTAGCCCTGCGAGTTGAGCTGCTCGAACAGGTCGACGAACTCGCCCTTGCGGGTGCGCACGACCGGCGCCAGGACCTGGAAGCGGGTCCCCTCCTCCATCGCGAGGACCTGGTCGACGATCTGCTGCGGACTCTGCTTGGCGATCTGCTCTCCGCAGACCGGGCAGTGCGGCGTACCGGCCCGCGCGTACAGCAGGCGCAGGTAGTCGTACACCTCGGTGATGGTGCCGACGGTCGAGCGCGGGTTCCGGTTGGTCGACTTCTGGTCGATCGACACCGCGGGCGAGAGTCCCTCGATGAAGTCGACGTCGGGCTTGTCCATCTGCCCGAGGAACTGCCGGGCGTAGGCCGACAGCGACTCGACGTAGCGACGCTGTCCCTCCGCGAAGATGGTGTCGAACGCGAGCGACGACTTGCCGGATCCGGACAACCCGGTGAAGACGATGAGACTGTCCCGCGGCAGGTCGATGTCGATGCCTCGCAGGTTGTGCTCACGCGCTCCTCGCACGATCAGGCGGTCCGCCACTCGATGTCCCTTCTCCCCTTGTCCGGTGCATGCGCACTGGTCGAACGCATGAGTCCTCGGCCGATGCACATGGTAGGCCGACCCTCCGACACGCTTGCTTCAGTCCGACCCGCCACGGGTCCGGTTCGGACGGTAGCGTCCCGGTCATGGACGGGCAGCAGATGACAATCGACGACCACTACACCGGCGAGCTGGCCCCGGGCTCGGACCCGCAGCGTCGCACCATCGCCGGCGCCACGATCACGAAGATCTCGGTCGGCCCCATGGACAACAACGCCTACCTGGTGGTGTGTTCCGCGACCGGCGACGCGCTGCTCATCGACGCCGCCAACGAAGCCGACCGCCTGGCCCGACTGATCGAGGCGGCCGCGCCCTCACTGTCGTCGATCGTCACCACCCACCAGCATCCCGACCACTGGCTCGCGCTGGCGGAGGTGGTGAAGCTCACCGGAGTGCCGACGGTCGCACACGCCCTCGACGCCGCGACGCTCCCGGTCGCGCCGGACCGCACGGTCACCGACGGCGACCTCGTCGAGGTGGGCTCGCTCGCGCTCGAGGTCATCCACCTGGCCGGCCACACCCCGGGTTCGATCGCCCTCGCCCTCACCGACCCCGCGAGCGGAACCGTCCACCTGTTCACCGGCGACTCGCTGTTCCCCGGCGGCGTCGGCAAGACCCCGGACGCGGAGCACTTCGACTCCCTCTACCGCGACGTCACGACCAAGATCTTCGAACGGTTCCCCGACGACACCGTCGTCTACCCGGGCCACGGCAAGGACACCACCCTCGGCGCGGAGCGTCCGAACCTCGCGGAGTGGCAGGTGCGCGGCTGGTGACCTCGGCCTGAACGGTCCCGCCGGACTTCCCGAGTGCGTCGACGCCGGGATCAGCTCGTCAACGATTGCGACCTCGTCGGTAGCCGCGGCGTCGTCCAGTCCGCGAGACGCGTCGGGAGATGCGGAACCTCTCGCCTCTGATCGTCTTTGCGGACCGTTTTGTGCATACGCTGATGAGGCGGTGCACGCAATGACCCGAACCGGCCGGTGTGCCGCGCGCCTCGACGACGGACTCCCCGAACGGGACCACGAGCCTGGACGTCGATCGAGGGCCGAGCATCCACCGGGAGCAGTCATGGCCACCAATCCGAGAACGCTCGCCGAACGGCCGCCGACGCTGCCGCCGGGCGACGAGCTCGAGCGGTTCGCCGGATACGGCGTGATGGGTCTGCCGTTCGCGAGCGGCCACTGTCTTGCGCTCCGGCACTTCGCGGCCAGCTCGATCGGACCGGGCTACACCTCGGTGTGGCACCGGAATCCGGCCGGCCGCTGGGTGATGTACACCAGCAGCGCACCGGACACCGGTTGCCCGCGCTACTTCAGCCGGGCGCTGTCAGAGTCCCGGACCGCGACGATCACGGTCACCTGGACGGGACCGGCGTCCCTCCAGACGACCGTCGACGACACGATCGACTGGTCGCTGACGCTGACGCGCTCCCCCGCCACGCGCGCGATGAGCGTTGCCGGATCGCTGCTGCCGGCAGCGCTCTGGCGCAACGACCACGTGCTGGCGCTGATGGCCCGAGTCGCGGGTCCGCTCCTCGGGGTGGGCCGGGTCGGGCTGACCGGGACGGCCCCGAACGGGCAGTCGTTCCGCGCCAATCCGCGCCGACTGTGGGCCGTGGACGACAGCCGGGCGACGGTAGACGGCATCGACCTCGGGGCACCGGGCCCGCTCCCCGACCAGGCCCGCCTCGGCGACTTCTGGCTGCCGCAGCGGGGCATGTTCGCAATCGGCGAGGCGTATTTCACTCCGGTGCCGGCTGCATCCGGCTGACCGGCCCCCTCGAAACTCCGGGAACGATCGACGCACCGACGAACGTCTCGAACGCGGCCCTCACGCGCAGGGTCGAACACCGCGCGGGCCGACCCTGTTCTCGGGGTGAACAGATGGAAGCCCTTCCTCACCGAGAAGCTTCCGCCGATCGTCGATCACAGCCGGGACCTGCCGGTTCTGCGGCACCCCGATCGGACCTACTAGACTTCCTTGGCCCTTTTCCCACCCTTTCCGGCCGAGGAGATCACTTGCCCGACGAGGCATTGCAGCATGCCGAACGCGACCGCGAGCAGCAGTACGTGTCGATGCTGTACGACCGACTGGACGCGCTGCGCGAGTACGCGTCCACCCGGCTCAGCAAGGCGCTCCTGCAAACCGGGGGCACCCCTCAGGCGCGTAGCGAACGCGAGTCGTTCACGCAGATGTACACCGAGGACATCGCCAAGTACGACGCCGCCGAGAACGGTCTGTGCTTCGGCCGCATCGACCTCGATCCCGAGGTCGACGGCGAGGACCCGCGCCGCTACATCGGCCGGGTCGGCATCCTCGACGAGGCCAACGACTTCGAGACACTGCTGCTGGACTGGCGCGCCCCGCTGGCCCGCCCGTTCTACCTGGCCACACCTGCGGCGCCGGAGGGCGTCACCCGCCGCAGGCACATCCGGACCCGCAGCCGCAAGGTCACCGGCCTCGGCGACGAGTACCTCGACCTGGCCGCCGCCGAGCAGGCGGGGGCGGTGGACGGCGCGGGCGGCGTGGCCGGTGAGAGCGCGCTGCTGACCGCGCTGAACGCGGCTCGCACCGGCCAGATGAACGACATCGTCGAGACCATCCAGTCCGAACAGGACGCGATCATCCGGTCCGCGCACAAGTCGGTCATGGTGGTCCAGGGCGGGCCGGGTACCGGGAAGACCGCGGTCGCCCTGCACCGCGCCGCATACCTGCTCTACACCTACCGCCAGCAGCTGGCGAAGTCCGGCGTGCTCATCGTCGGGCCGAACGCGACCTTCCTCGACTACATCGGCCAGGTGTTGCCCTCCCTCGGCGAGACCGGTGTGCTGCTGTCCACGATCGGCGACCTGTACCCGGGAGTGACCGCGACACACCAGGATTCCCTCGAGACCGGTGCGGTCAAGGGGTCACTCGACATGGTCGCGGTGCTCAAGCAGGCGGTCCGCGACCGGCAGTTGATCCCCGCCCAACCGGTCTCGCTGAGCTTCGACACCTACACGATCACGCTCGACCGCAAAACCGTCACCAGGGCCCGGGGACGGGCACGCTCGTCGCGCCGGCCACACAACCTCGCGCGCCCGATCTTCGTGTCCGCCGTGATCGAGTCGCTGGCCGAGCAGTTCGCCGCCAACCTCGGTGCGAACGTTCTCGGCGGCGCGAACCTGCTCAGCCGCGACGACGTGGCCGACATCCGCGACGAGATGCGCTCGGATCCGGACGTCATGACCGCGATCAACGAGCTGTGGCCGCTGCTGACGCCCCAGCAGGTGCTCGCCGAGCTGCTCTCGTCCCGGGCCCGGCTCGACACCGCGGCCCGGGACCTGACGGCCGGGCAGCGCGAGCTGCTGCACCGAGTCGGGGTGGCGGGATTCAGTGCGGCGGACGCCCCGCTGCTCGACGAGCTCGCGGAACTGCTCGGGGTGGACGACGCTGCCGAACGCGAACGGGCGACGCGGGAATGGCGGGCACAGATCGCCGACGCGCAGGGCGCGCTCGACATCCTCACCGGCTCGGCACCACAGGATCTCGAGGACGAACTCGACCCCGAGATCCTGATGGCCTACGACCTCATCGACGCCAGCCAGCTGGCGCAGCGACAGGACCTGCGGCAGCGACTCACCGCGGCGGAGCGGGCTGCCGCGGACCGCACCTGGACCTACGGGCACGTGATCGTCGACGAGGCCCAGGAGCTGTCGGCGATGGCGTGGCGGATGCTGATGCGCCGCATCCCGAATCGGTGGATGACACTGGTCGGCGACACCGCACAGACCGGCGATCCGGCCGGCAGCTCGTCCTGGCAGACGGTGCTCGAACCGTACGTCGCGCGCCGGTGGAAGCTGACCGAGCTCACGGTCAACTACCGCACCCCGTCGGAGATCATGGCGGTGGCACAGGACGTGCTGGCGGCCATCGACCCGGCGCAGTCCGTCCCCCGCTCGGTGCGCGACTCCGGGACGCAGCCGTGGGCCCGGCGGGTGCCGTCGGCCGCGGTGTCCGCCGAGGTGCGGGCGCGAGTGGCCGCCGAGACGGGACCGGGTCTCGTCGCGGTGCTCACCAGCGAGGACGGGGTGGACGAGTTCCGCGACCTGATGTCGGACTCGGTCAGCGTGCTGTCGGTCCGCGAGGCGAAGGGCCTCGAGTTCGACGTGGTGCTGATCGTGGAACCGCAGCGAATTCTGGACGAGTCGCCGCGGGGCATGAACGACCTCTACGTCGCGCTCACCAGGGCCACCCAGCGCCTCGGCGTGGTGCACGCCCGGGACCTCCCTGAGGTGCTCGCGAAACTGACTCCGGTGCACTAGCTTCCGAAACGACCGCGGCTCCGGCGGGGAGTACCCC
>NZ_JBHZAH010000175.1:0-7461 GCF_042754225.1 Rhodococcus sp. NPDC059234 | reverse complement strand
GGGCCGTTCCCTGTTCGGCCGACCCGGAACAACGGGTGCCGCGGTTCCGTTGTCCGCGGTATGAGCACCGACACCGAAGCCCCGCTCCTCGACCTGCTCGCCAACCACACCAGGGCCGTGCTGGCCACCGTCAAGCGCGACGGCCGCCCCCAGCTCTCCAATGTCGTCTACGCCTGGGACCCGGACGCCCGCACGGCCCGCGTGTCCGTGACGGCCGATCGCGCGAAGACCCGCAACGCCGCCCGCGACCCCCGGGTCTCGCTGCACGTCAGCGCCGCCGACTTCTGGTCGTACGCGGTGCTCGAGGGGGACGCCGAGCTGAGCGCGGTCGCGACCGATCCGCACGACGCCGCGGTGGACGAACTGGTCGAGGTGTTCCGGACGGCTTCCGGCCGCGAGCACCCCGACTGGGAGGAGTTCCGCCGCGCGATGGTCGACGAGCAGCGACAGGTGTTGCGGGTTCGCGCCACCCACGTCTACGGCATGGCCCAGCTACCGTGACGCGCTGCACCCCCTCACCCGAGTGAACGGAAGCGTTCACTCGGTCAGATCGAACGAATATTCCGTTCAATCATCCCGATCAGGCGGGTTCATCGGGTGGCTCCACCATTCGCACGCTCGGGCGGGGTCGCGCCACCGCCTGGGCGTAATGCGCACGAAGCGAACGGATCACACCGCCGGGATCGTGCCGTACGGTCCGAGGTCGGCTCGCCAACACGACGATGCCCTCGTCCTGCATCCGGGTACGGCGTTCCAGGGTCTGCCCGTACTGCTCCGGCGACAGGTGCCAGTCCAGTGAGTCGATCTCCCATGCGAGGGCGACCGAGTCGATCCAGCCGTCGGGACGCGCCAGGAAGGTGCCGTCCGACCGCACGATGTCGCGGTTGAACGCCATCTCCGGCAGCCCGCTCTTCAACCAGAGCTCGCGTGCGAGCGCCTCTGGCACCGAGTGAACGTTCGCAGTCATCTCCTCGATGACGATGCGCGGAAAAGCTGACCCGCGTACGCTCCCGCTGCCGAGCTCCTCGGCCAGCTCGCGCGCGGTGACGCCGCCGCGCTGGACGACCTCGGAGATCAGTGCCCGAGCCCGATCGAGGGTGGTGCTCAGGCGCGCAGCGTCGAGCAATGCCCGCACCAGCGGCGCGCAGGGCAGGCCGTTGCGCATGGCGGCTTCGGGCAGGCGCGTCGTCCGTTCCACCCGGACGAACGCCTTCGCCTGCACGCGGCGCCGGTCCGGCAACAGCACGTGCACTTCACCGTCGTGTTGCCCGAATCCGTGCTCGCGCAATGCCGCACGCCCGGTGAGCAGTGCCCGCTCGCCGCAGTACATCAGGGCCGCCACCGCGCGCTGCCGTTCGGTCGGTCGACCGTTCGACAGCTGCACGATGCCCGGCAGCGGCCGACTCCAGGGCCCGCCCGGCCGGCAGCGGGCGGCGATCGTCGACCGGGCCACCCCGAGCGACTCGAGTTTCGACACCCGAACGATCCCGCTGTCGCTGACGGCCGCCAGCCGCTCCGCATCCTCTGCCCACGGTCCCCTGCGCATGGTGTCGATGGTGACCCGGGAGGCCGACCCGGCAGCGCGTCACGACGTGTCGATGTGGATGGAATTCCGGGCTGTGGATGACGCGGACCACCCGGCCAGCGCGGTGAGTGAACGTGCCGTTCGTTCGATCTGATCGAGTGAACGCTTCCGTTCACTCGATCAGATCGGCGGCGCAGCCGCGTCAGGCGGGGTTGATCGCCTCCGACAGCTGGTGCATGTGCGCGACGTCGCGGCAGGTCACCAGGAGCATCGTGACGCCCGAGTCCTCCCAGACCTTGACCTGCTCGCGGACCTCCGCGAGGTTGCCGATGATCATCGTGTCGGTGACCATCTCGTCGGGCACAATCGCGGCCGCCTCCTCCTTGCGGCCGGACAGGAAGAGGTTCTGGATCTCCTTGACCTGCTCGCCGTAGCCCATCCGCGTGTACACCTGGGCATGGAAGTTGAGCTCGGCCGCGCCCATGCCGCCGACGTACAGCGCGGTGATCGGCCGCAGGCGCTCGATCGCGGCCGCCCGATCGTCGGTGACGATGACCTGGCAGGTCGCGGCGACCTCGAAGTCCTCCCTGCTGCGGCGGGCGCCCGGGCGGGCGAAGCCCTCGTCGAGCCACTCGTTGTACATCGGCGCGAGCCGCGGGGTGTAGTAGATGGCCAGCCAGCCGTCCGCGATCTCCGCGGTCAGCGCGACGTTCTTCGGTCCCTCCGCCCCCAGCCAGATCGGCAGGTCGGCGCGCAGCGGGTGGGTGATCGGCTTGAGCGGCTTGCCCAGTCCCATGCCGTCCTCACCGCGGTACGGCAGCGGGTAGTGCGGGCCGTCGTTGGTCACGGGGGCCTCGCGCGCGAGCACCTGCCGCACGATCGAGACGTACTCGCGCGTTCGCGCGAGCGGCTTCGGGAACGGCTGGCCGTACCAGCCCTCGACCACCTGCGGCCCGGACACGCCGAGTCCGAGGATCGCCCGGCCACCCGACAGGTGGTCGAGGGTGAGCGCGTGCATCGCGGCGTTGGTCGGGGTGCGTGCGGACAACTGGGCTACCGAGGTGCCGAGCCGGACGCGGTCGGTGCTCGATCCCCACCACGCGAGCGGGGTGAAAGCGTCGTTGCCCCAGGACTCCGCGGAGAAGACTGCATCGAAACCCGCCCGATCGGCCTCTGTAACGAGTTCCTGCGCATTGGCCGGCGGCTGCGCGCCCCAGTATCCAAGTTGCAACCCAAGCTTCACGAAAATCCTCCAGTTCAACAGTGACTATTGCCAGTGGAATAAGAACCTGTTCTACTCGACTTTGTGACCCCTGAAAAGACCCAAGTGGCCGAGCAGCCCCTGAGGGCACCACTAAATCTCAAATTCGACTACACGCGGTCCGTGGGACCGACCATCGGAGCATTCGTCACCGGCCTGCGTGACCGGAAGGTCGTCGGCGCCCGAGGCTCCGACGGCCGTGTCCACGTGCCGCCGACGGAGTTCGATCCCACCACCCACGAGCCGATGACCGACTTCGTCGACGTCTCGGACACCGGGACGGTCGTCAGCTGGACGTGGATGCCCGATCCCATCGAGGGTCAGCCGCTGAGCCACCCGTTCGCGTGGGCGCTGGTCAAGTTGGACGGCGCCGACACGTCGATCCTGCACGCCGTCGACGCCGGATCGGCGGACGCGATGAGTACCGGTATGCGGGTGCGGGTCCGCTGGGCCGACGAGCGCACCGGGCACATCCGCGACATCGCGTGCTTCGAACCCGGCGAGAGCGAGTCGACCCCGGCCCCGTCCGCCGGCGAGCCCGTCACCGACATCGTCACCCCGATCGACCTGCACTACACGCACACCGCCTCGTTCGAGGAGACCTACTACCTCCTCGGGCTCATGGAGGGCAAGATCATCGGCGGACGCACCGACGCCAACGGCAAGGTGTACGTGCCGCCGCGCGGCGCGAACCCCACCGACGGCATGCCCACCAAGGAGCAGGTCGAGGTATCCGACAAGGGCACCATCACCACGTTCTGCATCGTCAACGTCCCGTTCATGGGTCAGTCGATCAAGCCGCCCTACGTGGCGGCCTACGTCCTGCTCGACGGCGCGGACATCCCGTTCCTGCACCTGATCCTCGAGGTCGATCCCGCCGAGGTCCGGATGGGCATGCGGGTCGAGGCCGTCTGGCGGCCGAAGGAGGAGTGGGTGTACTCACTGCGGAACATCTCCCATTTCCGGCCCAGCGGTGAGCCGGACGCGGACTACGACACCTACAAGCACCATCTCTAGGAGCCTCGAGACCATGACAGACATTGCAGTCGTCGGCTTCGCACAGGCCCCCCATGTGCGCGAGACCACCGGCACCACCAACGGTGTCGAGATGCTCGTCCCCTGCTTCCAACAGTTGTACCGGGAGCTCGGAATCACCAAGTCCGACATCGGGTTCTGGTGCTCGGGATCGTCCGACTACCTGGCCGGCCGGTCCTTCTCGTTCATCTCCGCGATCGACTCGATCGGGGCCGTGCCACCGATCAACGAGTCGCACGTCGAGATGGACGCCGCCTGGGCGCTGTACGAGGCCTGGATCAAGATCATGACCGGCGAGGTCGACACCGCCCTCGTGTACGGCTTCGGCAAGTCGTCCGCCGGCAACCTCCGGCAGATCCTCGCGATGCAGACCGACCCGTACCTGGTTGCCCCGCTGTGGCCGGACTCCGTCTCGATGGCAGGCCTGCAGGCCCGGCTCGGGCTCGAGGCAGGCAAGTGGACGGCCGAGGACATGGCGCAGATCGCCCGGCGCAGCCGCGCCGCCGCCAAGGACAACCCGAACGCGCAGTTCTCCGGCGACGTCGACGTCGAGACGCTGCTGGCGTCCGAGTACGTCGCGGACCCGCTGCGCGCGCACGACTGCGCGCCGATCACCGACGGTGCGGCCGCGATCATCCTGGCCCGCGGCGACCGCGCCCGCGAGCTGTGCGAGCGGCCCGCGTGGATCACCGGGATCGAGCATCGGATCGACTCCCCCGTCATCGGGTCGCGCGACCTGACGACGTCCCCGTCCACGGCCGCTGCCGCCCGCGCCGCGACCGGTGGTGACGTCTCGAACATCGACGTCGCCGAGCTGCACGCCCCGTTCACGCATCAGGAGATCATCCTGCGCGAGGCGATCGGGTTGACCGACGCCACCACGATCAACCCGTCGGGCGGTCCGCTGACCGGCAACCCGATGTTCTCCGGCGGCCTCGAGCGCATCGGCTACGCGGCACAGAAGATCATGAGCGGTGACGCGCAGCGCACCCTCGCCCACGCCACCAGTGGCCCTGTGCTGCAGCAGAACCTGGTCGCAGTCATGGAAGGACGCAACAACTGATGGCGAAGCAATTGGCAGCCGTCCTCGGCACCGGCCAGACCTACTACGTCGCCAAGCGCCACGACGTCACGATGGCCGGCATGATCCGCGAGGCGGTCGACCGCGCGATGGCCGACGCCCACGTCGGCTGGGACGACATCGACGCCATCGTGATCGGCAAGGCCCCCGACCTGTTCGAGGGGTCGATGATGCCGGAGCTCGCGATGTCGGATGCGTTGGGCGCCAACGGTAAGCCGCTGCTGCGCGTGCACACCGCCGGGTCGGTCGGCGCCTCGACGGGCAATGTCGCGGCCAGCCTGGTGCAGTCCGGCGTCCACAAGCGGGTGCTGGCGGTGTCGTGGGAGAAGCAGTCCGAGTCCAACGCGATGTGGGCGCTCTCGACGCCGGTGCCGTTCACGATGCCGGTCGGCGCCGGCGCGGGCGGCTTCTTCGCACCGCACGTGCGCTCGTACATCCGACGCTCCGGCGCCCCCGACCACATCGGTGCGATGGTGGCCGTCAAGGATCGCCGCAACGGCGCGATGAACCCGTACGCGCACCTCAAGCAGCCGGACATCACCGTCGAATCCGTGATGTCCTCCCAGATGTTGTGGGACCCCATCCGTTTCGACGAGACGTGCCCGTCCTCGGACGGCGCCTGCGCGATCGTCATCGGCAACGAGGACGCGGCGAAGGCTGTCGAGGCCGACGGCCGCAAGGTCGCGTGGATCCACGCGACCGCGATGCGCACCGAGCCGCTGTCGTACGCCGGCCGCAACGTCGCCAATCCGCAGGCCGGCCGCGACGCCTCGGCCGCGCTGTGGAAGGCCGCCGGCATCACCGACCCGCTCACCGAGATCGACGAGGCCGAGATCTACGTACCGTTCTCCTGGTTCGAGCCGATGTGGCTGGAGAACCTCGGGTTCGTGCCGGAGGGCCAGGGCTGGAAGTTCACCGAGGCCGGCGAGACCGCGATCGGCGGGCAGCTGCCGGTCAACGCGTCGGGCGGCGTGCTCTCGTCCAATCCGATCGGCGCGTCCGGCATGATCCGCTACGCCGAGTCGGCGATGCAGGTGATGGAGCGGGCCGGTGACCACCAGGTCGACGGCGCACGCAAGGCCTTCGGTCATGCGTACGGCGGTGGCTCGCAGTACTTCGCAATGTGGGTGGTCGGCACCGACCGCCCGACCAACTAGAAGGGGCACTCGCCGTGAAGTTCACCGTCGGAATCGCGATGAGCCCGCTCGACCAGCTCATCCCGCTCGCACAGACCGCCGAGGAGTGCGGGTTCGCCAATATCGCCCTGCCGGACTCGCTGTTCTACATGGAGACGGCGGCGGCCGATTACCCGTACACCCCCGACGGCTCTCGGATGTGGAACGCCGAGACGCCGTGGGTGGATCCGCTGATCGCCGCGGCGGCGCTGGGTGCGGCCACGTCCACGATCGGCTTCTACACGAACGTGCTCAAGCTGGGGTCGAGGAACCCGCTGCTGCTCGCCCGGCAGGTCGGATCGGTGGCGAACCTGACCGGGAACCGGTTCGGTTTCGGCGTCGGGATCGGTTGGGCGCCGGAGGAGTTCGAGTGGTGCGGCGTGCCGTTCAAGAAGCGCGGTGCGCGCGTCGACGAGATGATCGAGATCATCAAGTTGACCCTCGCCGGCGGCATGGTCGAGTTCCACGGGGAGTTCTACGATTTCGACCGGCTGCAGATCAGTCCCGCACCGAGCAAGCCGGTGCCGTTCTACGTCGGCGGACACACCGACGTGGCACTGCGCCGGGCGGCCCGTGTGGGCGACGGCTGGACATCGGCGATGATGAAGTTCAAGGATCTGGTCGAGACCAAGCGCAAGCTCGATGACCTGCGCGCCGAATACGACCGTGCGGACGAGCCTTTCGAGATTCAGGCCGTGTGCATCGACCGCTTCGGCAAGGACGGCTACGCCGAACTCGACGGCGCGGGCATCACCGACGCCATCGTGGTGCCGTGGATCTTCGACGGTGTTCCGTTCGACGGCCCGCTCGAGGCGAAGCAGGACTCGTTGCGCAAGTTCGCGGCCGACAACATCGCCGGAGGAGTGTCGTGACCGAGACCGCGACCGAGCACCCCGTCCGGATCGCGTCGCGCGCGTCCCAGACCGCCGCGAGCGGTAAGCGCAAGGAGGAGTGGCTGGCGCTGTTCGCGGAGGACGGCTGGGTCGAGGACCCCGTCGGCCCTTCGGGTTTCGATCCCGAAGGGAAGGGTCACCACGGCCGGGAGGCCATTGCCCGCTTCTACGACATGACCATCGCGAACACCGAGTCACTGACCTTCGACATCAGGGACACCCTGCAGTGCGGTGACGAGATGGTCTACATCGGCAGCATCCGGTCGGTCGTGGCGGGCAACCAGATCGACGCCGAGGGCGTGTTCGTCTACCGGGTGAACGACGAAGGCAAGCTGCAGTCGATCCGGGCCTTCTGGGAGGTCGATCGGGCGATGAAGACACTCGTCAAGTTGTAGTCCGTACCAACGCCGCAAGGGCCGCACCTCGGAAATCGAGGTGCGGCCCTTGCCGTTTCACGCTGCCGTGGGTCCTCCCCCAGCCGAAGACCGGTG
>NZ_JBHZAH010000174.1:0-7493 GCF_042754225.1 Rhodococcus sp. NPDC059234 | reverse complement strand
TCGGGGTACCGATCACGCACGGGCGCGGAGCGCATCGAGGATCTCCGCGCGTGCCACGCGCCGCGGCATCCCCTCGACGGACGCCAGTTCGGCCTCGACCCGCTCGGCTCCGAGCGCCGCTCGCGCCGCGTCGAGGTGCCGCGACCACTGCATCGACGGAAGATCTTGTCGAGCAGCAACTCTGGTGGCCAGTGCCACCAGCCTCAGCCCACCGTCCGGGTCCGATCCGGTCGCGATGTCGAAGCTGCCCACCGCGCACGCCACCCCGCCGGTCTGCGGCAGGTCCGCGTAGCCGTCGGGTCCGAGCCGGGTCGCGACCGTCAACGCGAACGAGTCGACCCGGTCGGCGATCTCGTCGCTGCGGCCGGCGAGCACGTGCGCCGCCACCGCCGCGGCGGCCAGCATCAATCCGAACGGGTCGGGGCTGTCCCCCGCGCGCTCCCAGCCGATCAGCTCCAGGGCGTGCCGGTAGCCGCGCAAGCCCGCGTCCACCTCGCCCGTCGCCAGATCCACCTCGGCCGCGGCCGCCGCGAGGGCGGCGGTGCTCTGGTTGGCGTCGCCGATCGCGAAGGTGACGCGCTCACCGACGACCGCCAGTTCCACCTGCTCGGCGGCCGATCCACCCGCCGCGAGCTCTCTCCTCGCCTCCTCGACGCGGCCCGCACCGACCAGCGCCGCGGCGATGTAGCTGCGCAGGGTGGTGCTCTCTTCGTAGGCGTGCAGGTCCCACATCAGGTCGGCCCCGCGCCGGTAGTACCCGACCGCCTCGTCGTATCTCGCGGACTGCCCGGCGAGGCTGCCGAGGTGCTGCAGGACCATCGCCAGGCCCCAGACGTCCCCGGCCGCCTCGGCGAGGGCCAGCGCGCGCTTGCCGTCGGACCACGAACCGTGCAGGTCGCCTGCGTTCTCCCGCAAGTTGGCACGCGCCATGTACGCAGCGCTGCGCGCGCCCGGATCGGCCGATCTGACACCGCGAGCGAGCGTGCGGGCCATGCCCTTTCCCGATGCCGGCAGGACCATCAGCGTGGCACTCATCCGCAGCGACTCGTCGATGTCGGTGCGCGAGGCGAGGATCGACCGCAGCCGGATGCGCATCACGGCGAGCGCCCTGCTCACCCCGGAGAAGGCGGTGTGCCCGCCGATCACCAGGTAGGTCAGCGCCAGGAAGTTGCCGGACACCTCGAGCCCGTGACGGCGCGGGTCGACCTCGAGCATCCGGGGTGCGAGGGCGATCACCTCGGAGTGCGCACCACGCATCGACCAGGTCGCACCCAGGACCGGGAACACCGTCAGGGCCGCGCGTCCCTGGCCCGTGGACAGCGCATGACGCAGGACGGCGAGCAGGTTGTCGTGCTCGGCCTCCACCCGCCGCGAGGTCCCGATCTGATCGCCTGCGATGAAGTCGCGCACCGCGTCCCGGCAGAAGTCCTCGGCCCAGGCGACGGTGCGCGCGGCCACCTCGTCGGCCTCCCCGGCGGCCGCCAGCTGTTCCTCGCCGAACTCCCGGACGGTCTCGAGCATGCGGTAGCGCAGGCCGGGCACGTCCGGCCCCTCCACCACGGCCAGCATCGACTGGTGCACCAGACCGTCGAGCGCGGCGTCGATGTCGGTCACCTCGCCCCACTGCGCCACCTCGGCGGCCGCGGCGAGCGTGAAACCGCCCGGGAATCGGCACAATCGGCGCAGCGCGGCCCGCTGTGCCGGCTCGAGCAGGTTCCAGCTCCAGTCGATCACCGCCCGCAACGTGCGGTGCCGCTCCGGCGAGGTGCGGTCCCCCGACCGCAACAACGCGAATCGGTCGCCGAGCCGGGCGTTGATCTCCGGCACGCTCATCGTGCGCACCCGCGCGGCCGCCAGTTCGATCGCCAGCGGCAGTCCGTCCAGCGTGCGGCACAGCTGCGCGATCTCGACCGGGTCGAGCTGCGCCGACGGGCGCACCGCCAGCGCGCGGGTCCGGAACAGCTCGGTCGCGGGCGAGCCTCCCTCGTCGATCACCAAGGGCGGCAACGGATACACCGCCTCGGCGGTGATCGCCATCGGGGCGCGACTGGTGGCCAGCACGGTCAGGTTCTCGCTCGCCGCCACCAGATCCGCCACCACCTCCGCCACGTCGTCGACCAGGTGCTCGCAGTTGTCGAGGATCAACAGCGAACGCCGCGCCGCGAGCGCCTCACGCAGCCGATCACGTGCGTCGTGCAGCCGCGCCCGCGTCAAGCCGGTGCCGGGCGCCAGTTCCGCCTCGCCGAGGCCGAGCGTGCCGCTGATCGCCGCGACCACGTCACCTCCGCTGCGCAGCGGCGCCAGCTCGACCAGCGCGACCGGAATACGTTCGGAGACAACGCCACCGAGTGCGTGCGCGACTCGGGTCTTACCCGTTCCGCCCGGGCCGAGCACGGTGACCACCCGGTTGGCCGTCAGCAGGTCCTCGATCGCGGCGAGGTCGCCGTCACGACCGAGCAGCGCGTTCGGCGCCGCGCGCAGCCCGAGCGCCGACGGCGTCGGACGGACTCCGGCCCGGTCGGGCTCCGCGCCGGGGTGGTCGCGACGGCCGGGCAGCGCATCCGTCCCGGTCGTCCGCGCCGGATCCGAACGCACCCGGGTGGCCCCGGCGGGCGGCCGCCCCGTCAGCACGGCCGCGTTGAGCTCGACCAGCCTCGGCGACGGGTCCGTGCCGAGCCGGTCGGCCAGCCGTGCCCGCAGACCGGCGAACACCTCGAGCGCCTCGTTGGGCCGACCGAGTCCGTGCAACACGACCATCAACTGCCCGTGCGCCTGCTCGTCGAGCGGCGCACGCTCGGCCGCCACCCGCGCGATCGGCAGCGCGAGGGTCAGTTCACCGGCCGCCACCAGCGCCGCAAGTTCGACCGCCTCCAGCCCGGCCAGCCGCGCCGCCGCCTCGTCCGCCAGTTCCCGGGCGAGGTCACCGGGTGGCACGTCGGCGGCGGGCTCGCCGCGCCACAGCGCCCGCGCCCGCTGCGCCGTCGCGACCGCGCCGCGGTGGTCGCCTTCGGAGTGCTGCTGCTGAGCCTGCTGCTCGAGCATCCGGGCCAGCGTGAGATCGACCTGGCCCCGGCCGAGATCGAGGCGGTAGCCGGCGGGTCCCATCTCGATCGCGCCCGCGGGCAGCGCCGCCCGCAGCCGGGAGATCTGTGTCTGCAGGGCGTTGAGCGGTGCGCGCGGCGGGCTCTCGCCCCACACGTCCTCGATCAGGGCCTGCGCGCTGCGCGCGGCACCGGGCCGGCGAGCGAGGGCGATCAGCAGGCTGCGCGCCCGCGCACCAGGCAACGGCGCCAGCACGCCGTCGCGGCGCGTGGAGACCTCACCCAGTAGGGCGACCTCGATCGGCAGGCCCACGGGCGCAGTCGCTGCGGAGACACTCGTGACGGGATGCACCGGCGCCAATGCTAGTGCCTCACCGCCACTCGATTCCGTGCTGGTGAAAGGATCGCCCCATGGCTTCTGTCTCCGAATGGATCGAGGGTGCCCGTCCCCGCACCCTGCCGAACGCGATCGCACCGGTGCTCGTCGGTACCGGTGCGGCCGCCTCGATCGGCGGTGCGGTGTGGTGGAAGGCCGTGCTCGCGCTGGTCGTGTCGATGTCGCTGATCATCGGGGTGAACTTCGCCAACGACTACTCGGACGGCATCCGCGGCACCGACGACGAGCGCGTCGGCCCACTGCGCCTGGTGGGGTCCAAGCTGGCCTCCCCCGCCGCGGTCAAGACCGCCGCGTTCGCCTGCTTCGGCCTGGCCGCCGTCGTCGGAGTGGTGCTGGCGCTCACCTCGGCCTGGTGGCTGATCCTGGTGGGCGCGGTGTGCATCGCCGGCGCCTGGTACTACACCGGCGGCCGGAACCCGTACGGCTACAGCGGTTTCGGCGAGGTCGCGGTGTTCGTGTTCTTCGGCCTGGTCGCGGTGTGCGGCACCCAGTTCGTGCAGGCCGAGCGCGTGGACTGGGTGGGCCTGGTCGCCGCCATCGCCGTCGGGTCGTTCTCGAGCGCGGTTCTGGTCGCCAACAACCTGCGCGACATCCCCACCGACGCCGAGTCCGGCAAGAACACCCTGGCCGTCCGACTCGGGGACGCGGGCACCCGCACCCTGCACCTGGCGCTGCTGGTGGTGCCGTTCGTGGTGACGCTCGTCCTCGTCGCCCGCACCCCGTGGGCGCTGGTCGGCCTCGTGGCGGTTCCGTTGGCGGTCAAGGCCAACGCCCCGGTCCGCTCCGGCGGCCAGGGGCTGGCGCTGATCCCGGCGCTCGCCGGTACCGGCGTGGCCATGCTGGTGTGGGGCATCGCGACCGCACTCGGCCTCGGACTCGGCTGACCGACACAGCGCAGGACAGGCGAACGGCGCCGGTGTATCCGTACGAACACCGGCGCCGTCTCGCCTTGAATCAGGACTTGCTGTTGGGGATCACCGCGGTGAGCACGAAGTTGACGACCGAGATGATGAGCGCGCCCCACACGGCGGTCCAGAAACCGTCGACCGAGATGCCGAAGTCGGTCGAGTCGGTGATCCACGAGGTCAGCAACAGCATCAGGGCGTTGATCACCAGCGTGAAGAGGCCGAGGGTCAGGATCAGCAGCGGCAGCGACAGCAACTGCACGAACGGTTTGATGAAGGCGTTCACCACGGTGAAGACCAGTGCAATGAACAGGATCACCAGGATGTCGTACCCGGTGCCCTTGGAGGAGGTGGCGATCTCGATGCCGTTCACCCACGCGGCGGCCAGCCAGATCGCGATCGCATTGATCACCAGACGTACCAGAAAACTCATGGGTGCATGCTGGCACATCGGCGGCGTCCACGCGCCGCACTACCCGACTCGAACGGCCTGGATCAGACGCGGACCGGCCGCAGTCGGCTCCTCCTGCACGCCGACCCGTCCCGCCTCGACCAGCAGGTCACGCGGGTACGACACCTCGACGGTCCAGCCCTGCGCGGCGATCCTGTCGACGATGTCGATCGGACCGGGCGGCTTCCAGAGCCCGCGAATGTCCTCGAACGGATCCGTGGCCGCGGCCGGTGCGCCCACTTCGTCCTGCGCGATCCGCAGTGCGGTGACGGCCAGCCTCGACCCGGGCGCCGAGGCCGCGGTCACCGCGCTCAGCAGCCGATCCACCTCGTCCGCCTCGAGATAGGTGAGCAGTCCCTCCGCGATCCACAGCGTCGGGGAATCCGGGGCGAAGCCTGCCGCGGCGAGCGCGGGGATCCAGTCCTCGCGCAGGTCCACGGCGACCGTCCGGCGCCGGCAGGTGGGTTCGGTGCCCGCCGCCCGCAGGGCCGACTCCTTGAACGCGAACACGTCCGAGCGGTCGACCTCGAACAGCACCACGGTCGACGGCCAGCCGAGGCGGAAGCCGCGGGTGTCGAGGCCCGCCCCGAGGACGACGACCTGCTCGATTCCGTCCTGCACCGCGGTCGTCGCCACGGAATCGAGGAACACGGTGCGGGCGACGATCCAGTGGTACATCTCGACCACAGCCCGCACGGCCTCCGGTTCCATCGCCGCGCGCGCACGCGGCTCCGGGTTGCCCGCCGCCTCGAGAAAGACCGCAGCGAGCGGATCCGCGAACAGTCGGTCCGGTCGTGCGGTCTCGGCCGCACGGGCGCGGGCCACCGCCAGGGCGGTGCCGCCGACGCCCTCGGGCACGCTCGTGGCATCCACCCGGCCAACACTAGCCAGGTTGCGTTAGAAAGAACGGATGATCCGCCTCGCCACCGCCGCCGACCTGCCGCGACTGGCCGCGATCGAGATCGCGGCCGGGGAGATGTTCCGCGAGCTGGGCATGGCGGCCGTCGCCGACGACGACCCGTTCGCCGTCGAGGAGCTCGCGCGGTACCAGCGCGACGGCCGGGCCTGGGTGAGCGTCACCGACGACGGCGAGGCACCGGTCGGCTACGCGCTGGCTCTCGAGATCGACGCGGGCGCGCACCTCGAGCAGGTGTCGGTCCACCCCGGGTACGGCGGGCAACGGCGCGGTGCCGCGCTCGTGGACACCGTCTCCGCGTGGGCCGCGGGCCGCGGGCAGCCGTGGCTCACCCTCACCACCTTTGCCGCCGTGCCGTGGAACGCGCCCTACTACGAGCGGCTCGGATTCTCGGTCGTGCCGGAGTCGGACCTGACCGCCGGACTCCGCGAGATCCGGGCCCACGAGGCGCAGCACGGGCTCGACCGGTGGCCGCGGGTGACGATGCGACGGCGAACCGGCGACTGAGGCCTTCCACTCCCGGGCCGGTCGGGTCGACAATGGGTGAGCCCGGGCGTCGACGACGGGCACACCACCCCCGGGGGCGAAGGAGATCGTCATGAGTGTCTTCGTGATTGCCCGTTTCCCCGTCGCGGACGTCGCCGCAGCGAAGCAGTCCCTCACCGACAACGGCGCGCTGCTCGAGGAGATCACCACCGACGCGCTGGCACTCGGCGCCCATCATCACCGGTTCGTCGAGGGCGGCGGGGATCTGCTGGCGATCGACGAGTGGGACTCCGCGGACGGGTTCCGGGGCTTCTTCTCCGACAACGCCAAGATCGCCGAGATCACGGCGGGCGCAGGTGTCCAGGGGCCGCCGGTGGTCGAGTTCTTCACCCCGGTCGAGGCGGCGGGCACCTTCTGACCAGCGCCCCTAAGCGGCCCGGTCCAGCAGGGCGACGACCCGCCGCCGAAGTTCCGCAGTGGCCAGGTGCTCCTCGATCAGGCCGCACGCCCGGTCGTCGCCACCGCGGATCAGGCCCAGCAGCAGGTGCTCGGTGCCGATGGCATCGTCCTTGCGCGCCAACGCTTCCCGCAGCCCGAGTTCGATCACCTTCTTGGCCGCCGGGTCGAACGGGGTGTGCCCGATCCTGCGACCGAACCAGCCGCGCCCCTCGCCGGAATCCCCGACTGGGTTGTCGAGCGCGTCCGCACCGAAGGTCGCCTCGAGACTCTCGCGCACCGCATCGAGGTCGATGCCGATCGACCGAAGGGCCTCGGCGTCCTCGGCTCCGAGCGCCTGACCACTGCGCCGCTGGGTCAGCCGGGCCCGGACCGCCTCGGCGGTGATGCCCGCATCGTCGAGCAGCGCGCCGAGCTGGGTGGCGTGCGCAGCGACGAGGATGCCGAGCAGCAGGTGCTCCGGCTCGATTCGCGGTGCCCGCAACGACTTTGCCTCGTCCTGCGCGAGCACGACGGTCGCGCGAGCGTCGGCGGTGAACCGTTCGAACATCGCCACTACCGCCCTTTCCTGGTGTGTTTCTGGTGGACTGCCTGCCGACTCACCTCGAGCGCGTCCGCAATTGCCTGCCAGGACCAACCCTGGTCGCGGGCGCTGCGGACCTGAATCGCCTCGAGCCGCTCGAGCAACCGACGGAGCGCCAGGACCGCCCGCAGCCCGACCGCGGGATCGGGGCTGCCCGCGGCTGCCGCCAGGTTCGTCGCCTCGGTCATGATGTCAACGTACGTTGACGCCATGACGTTGTCAATCGTCGTTGACATACGAGTACGGCCCGCCCAGAAC
>NZ_JBHZAH010000173.1:0-7502 GCF_042754225.1 Rhodococcus sp. NPDC059234 | reverse complement strand
GTCGTGGGCCGCAGTCGTTTCCGGGGCCGCGTCGCGCAGGGCGGAGTCGACGTCGTCGCGGACGAGCAACTCGACCGTGCGGCGGACCGTGCGGACGTCGTCGCCCCGCAGGCTGTCCAACCAGTGCTCGATCGGTTCCGGCGGAGTCGGCCGTTCGGGAAATCGTTGCTGGGACTGCCTGCCGGACAGGTGAACTCGACCGTCTCCGCCGCGTCGGTACGGGTCCCGATCCAGTTTCCGTGCCGGCAGTGCCGGGGTGCGGCGCGAGTGGTCGGCTACGCGAATCGCCGTCAGGCTCCGACCAGCAGGCCCACGACGGCGACCGTGACCGCCACTTCGATCGCCGCACCGAGCACGTCCCCGGTGATGCCGCCGAACCGGCGCACGCAGTGCCGGGTCGCGGCGACCGTCACCGCGAGCGCGAGGGCCACCACGACCGGGCCCTGCCACCAGCGGCCCGGCACCGACCAGATCGACGCCGCCATCAGCGCCAGCGTCCACAGCGCAGCGGACCAACGGCCCTGACTGTCGGCGACCAGGGCGCCGAACCCGGTGGGGGAGGCCGCCGGCACGCCGCGTCGGCACGCCAGCACGACCGCCACGCGCCCGGCCGCCACCGCGACGACGACCGCGACCCACTGTCCAGAGGTCGCGAGAGCTCCGAACGAAATCGCTTGTGCACCAATGCAGACCACGAGCGCGACGACGCCGAACGGGCCGACACCGCCGCCGCGCATCACCTCGAGCGCGCGCTCGGGCGGGCCGTAGCAGCCGAGGCCGTCGACGGTGTCCGCGAGGCCGTCGACGTGCATGCCGCGGGTGAGCAGGGCCAGCGCTGCGACGGCGAGCAGTCCGGCCAGCGCCGGATCGAGCGCCGCGCCGAGCAGCAGCCGGAGCAGTCCCGCGGCCACCGCGCCGAGCAACAGCCCGACCAGCGGGGTGGCGGCGATCGCGCGCCGGCCGGCGGCTCGGTCGATCGCCGGGCCGGCGGTGCGGTGCAGGCCGGGCAGCACGGTCAGCCAGGACAGCGCCAGCCGGCCGCCGTCGAGCGCGGTGCGCACGGTCAGTCGGCGGTCGGGGTCGCGGCGGGCTCGTCGTCCTCGCCGGTGCTGACCCCGGCGTCCGCGAACGTCGCCATGTTCGCCAGCGTGGTCACCGCGCCCTGCAGCACGGGCAGTGCCATCACCGCGCCCGATCCCTCGCCCAGTCGCATGCCCAGGTCCAGGATCGGGTCGAGGCGCAGGCGCTGCAGCGCAAGGGCGTGCGCGGGCTCGGTGGACCTGTGGCCGGCGACCCACCAGTCCCGGGCGCCCGGGGCGAGCCCCTCGGCGACCAGCGCCGCGGCGGTCACCACCACGCCGTCGAGGATCACCGGGGTCTTGCGCAGCGCGGCCTGTGCGAGGAACCCGGCCATCGCGGCCAGGTCGGCGCCGCCGCCGACCCGCAGCAGCGCGACCGGGTCCGCCACGACCGGCCGCACCCGGCGCATCGCGTCCCGGATCGCGGCGGTCTTGCGGGCCCAGCCGGCGTCGTCGACGCCCGTCCCGCGGCCCACCGCGGCGACCGGCTCGGTGTCGGTCAGCGAGGCGATCAGCACCGTCGCCGGCGTGGTGTTGCCGATGCCCATCTCGCCTGCGATCAGCAGGTCCGCTCCGGAGTCGACCTCCTCGTCGGCGATGGCGCGACCGGCGGCGATCGCCCGCGCAACCTCGTCCTCGGTGAGCGCGTCCTCGCGATCGATGGATCCGCTCGACCGCCGCACCTTGTGCGCGGAGACGCTCGCATCGGTGTCCGCGTCCACCGCGATGTCGGCGACCCGCACGCCGGTTCCGGTGGTGGCGGCCAGCGCGTTCACCGCCGCTCCGCCGGCGATGAAGTTCGCCACCATCTGCGCGGTCACCTCGGCCGGGTACGCGGACACCCCGTTGCGCGCGACGCCGTGGTCGCCGGCGAACACCACCACCCGGGGCCGGGCGAACAGGTGCGGGGGGCACTGCCCCTGACAGGCGGCGACCCAGCCGCCGAGTGTCTCGAGCCGGCCCAGCGAGCCGGCCGGCTTGGTGAGCTGGGTCTGGCGCACGTCCGCGGCGGCCCGGGCCGCGGCGTCGGGAGGCGTGATCGCGTCAAAGGTGACGTCGGGTTCGCTTGTCACAGTGGGCCTTTCGGTGAAGATGTCGACATCGGTCACTTGAGCTCGAGCGCCAGGCCTGCCACCACGAGCAGGACCTCGTCGCAGACCGCCGCGAGGCGGCCGTTGAGTGCGCCGATCTCGTCGCGGAACAACCGTCCCGAGCGGGTCTCCGGAATCACGCCGAGGCCGACTTCGGGGCTGACCAGTACGAGTCTGCCCGGGTACCCCGCGACCGCGTCGACCAGGTCGTCGCAACGCGGTGCGAGGGTCCCGCGCGGCAACTCCCAGGCCTGGGCGGCGTCCATCTCGGCGGTGAGCCAGGTGCCCAGGTCGTCGACGAGGGTGGGGCCGTCGCCGGAACGCAGGATCGCGGCGAGGCCGGGCCCGGACGCGCTCTCGACCGTGCTCCAGTGTGGGGGTCGGCGGAGCCGGTGCTCGTGGACGCGGTCGGTCCAGTCGTCGTCGCGTGGGTCGACGCGGGCGGTCGCCACGTAGCGCACGGCGGCGTCGGGCATGAGGGCCTCCGCGTGTCCGGACTTGCCGGAGCGGGCCCCGCCGAGCACCAGGGTGCGGGTCGGTGCGGCGGCGGAGGACACGCGCTAGACGGTACCAACGTCGTCGCGTCGGCCGAACCGTCGGCGGTAGTCGGCGGGCGCGAGTCCGATCGTGCGGTGGAAGTGGTGTCGCAGCAGCGAGCCGGAACCGAATCCGCATCGGGCCGCGATCTGCTCGAGCCCGAGGTCGGTGTCCTCGAGTAGCTGTTGCGCGTGCAGGACACGTTGGGTGGTAAGCCATTTGACGGGGGTGGTGCCGGTTTCGGCGGCGAACCGGCGCGCGAACGTGCGCGTGGACACGGCGGCGCGGGCGGACAGCGACGCCGCGGTGTGCGGCTCGTCGAGGTGCTCTCGCATCCAGGTCAGGGTGTCGGTGAGGCTGTCGCCCGTGCAGGTGGGGACGGGGCGTTCGATGAACTGCCGCTGGCCACCGTCGCGTTGCGGTGGCACCACCATCCGTCGGGCGACGGTGTTGGCCACCGCGGCGCCGAGTTCGCGCCGGACGAGGTGAAGACAGGCGTCGATGCCCGCGGCGGTGCCCGCGCTGGTGATCAGGTTGCCCTCGTCGACGAAGAGCACGTCGGGGTCCACCGTGGTCGCGGAGTAGGCGCGGGCGAGCTCGTCGGCGTGACTCCAGTGCGTGGTGCAGGTGCGGCCGTCGAGCAGTCCCGCGGCCCCGGCCAGGAAGGCGCCGGAGCAGATGGTGAGCACGATCGCGCCCTGCTCGGCGGCGGCCCGCAGGGCGTCGACGACGGGCGCGGGGAAGTCCGTGCGGGTCCCGGTGGCGGGGACGGCGACCAGGTCGGCCCCGCGGAGGCCGTCGAGGCCGTGTTCGGGGGTGACGGTGACGCCGGGGGTGTTGGAGGTCAGGGGCACGCCGGCGGCTGGCCCGCAGACGCGGAAGTCGATGGCGGGCACGCCCACGTCGGTGCGGTCGAGGCCGAACACCTCGCACACCACACCGAACTCGAACATCGCGATCCGGTCGGTCAGCAGCACGGCGACGGTGGAGAGCACGGCCCCAGTATATGGCGCGATCTTTGCGAAGCGTGTCATTGCTGCCACTGTCGGCGGCAAATCGATGGTCGCAAAATTGCTGCCATGACGACTCTATCCGGCCTCGCGGTGCTGACGGTGCTGCTCGCGATGGTGTTGCTCCCGGCCTCGCGATGGTCCCGCCGGGCCCGTCCGCCGGCAGGGAACCGCTACCGCGTCAACATGTTTCGGCCCGATCACCCGCTCGGCTCGGTCGGCGCCGTCGATCGGGACGCCGAGCGGGCGAGCGTCGATCTCGAGGCCGTGAGACGACGATCGCCGCACCGCTGAGCGCGGTGCGGCGATCGATGTCGGTCGGCCTCAGACGGCGTCGCCGGGGGAGACCCTCGGCTGCGGGGCGCGCATCTTGCGGATCTGGGAGGCCCGCACGAAGGCGTACCAGCCGAGCTTGAATCCGCCGTCCACGCTGTCGGGGTAGCGTTCGCGCACCTGACGGTTGATTCGACGGCCCATGAGATAGCCCTCGACCACCATGAACAGCATCATGATCAGCATCGCGAGGGTGACGATGGCCTGGATCGCGGGGTTGAGGAACATCGCGAGGATCAGCAGGATCGCCAGCGGCATGAACATCCCGACCAGGTGACGGCGGGCGTCGACGAGGTCGCGGACGTAGGCGCGGACCGGTCCCTTGTCGCGGGGCAGCAGGTACTTGTCCTCGCCCGCGAGCATCCGGGCCCGGCGATCGGCGGCGTCGGCGCGGCGGTCGGCCGAGGCCTGCTTGCGGTCCTCCTTGGAGCCGCGGGTCTGCTTGCGGCGGTCCCGGGCCTCCTTGGCGGTCAGCGGTGCGGGTGCGACCGGGCCGCGGCGCTTGCCCTCGGCCTCGCGCCGGCTCGGCGTCGGCCGCCCCTTGCCTGCGGTCTCGGCGGACGGCGACGGCTCGACGGCCGTCGACTCGACGACCTCGTGGTCCCCGTTGTCGGAATTGTCGGGGTTTCCTCGGCGCAGCAGTTTCACCCCACCAGGCTACTTCCTGCGCCGCGCCGACGATTGAGCGCGGTTCTACACTCGGCCGATGCGAGTACTGATCGCCCCGGACTCCTTCGGTGACACGCTCACCGCGCCGGCGGCCGCGGCCGCGATGGCGGCGGGCTGGGCGCGGTCGCGGCCCGGTGACCAGCTGATCCAGGCGCCGCAGTCCGACGGCGGTCCCGGCTTCGTCGACGTCCTCGCCGCCCGGCTCGGCGAGACGCGCGTCGCGAGGGTGTCCGGCCCGCTGACGGACGAGGTGAGCGCACGCTGGCTGCTCGCCGACGGTGTCGGCTACGTCGAGGCGGCGCAGGCCTGCGGGCTGCACCTGCTGGGAGGCCCGCCGGACCCGGGCACCGCGGTCGCCGCGCACAGCCGGGGGGTCGGGCAGCTGATCGGCGCCGCGCTCGACGCGGGGGCAGACACGGTGGTCGTCGGGCTGGGCGGCAGCGGCTGCACGGACGGTGGGCGCGGCATGATCGACGCGCTCGCCGGGGGCACCGAGGGCGCGGAGGCGGTGCGCGTCGTCCGGGACCGGCTGCGCGGCGTACGGCTGATGGCGGCCACCGACGTGGAGAACCCGCTGCTCGGACCACACGGCGCGGCGGTGGTGTTCGGCCCGCAGAAGGGCGCGGACGAGGCGACCGTCGCGCTGCTCGAACAGCGCAACGCGCAGTGGGCCGGCGTCCTCGACTCGGTCGCGGGCCGCGCGGTGACCGACGAACCCGGCGCGGGCGCGGCCGGCGGGATCGGGGCGGCCCTGCTGGCGGTCGGGGCAACGCGCCGCGCCGGTGCGCAGTTGGTCGCCGAGCTGACCGCGCAGGACCGGTTGCTCGCGTCGGTGGACGTCGTGCTCACCGGCGAGGGTCGGTTCGACCACCAGTCGCTCCGCGGCAAGCTCGTCGTCGCGCTCGCGCGGGCGGCGGGTCGGCACGCGGTCCCGGTCCTGGTCCTCGCCGGCCAGGTCCGACTCGACCCCGACGATCCCGGGCTCGACGCGCTCGGGCAGGTCGAGGTGCATTCGGTCGCCGAGCACGCCGGGTCCGTCGCGCTCGCGATGTCGGACGCCGCGCGGCAACTCGACGGACTGACCGCGACGGTCGCGCGGCGGTGGTCGGGCGATCGGTGACGGGCCGGTGACGACGTGACGCGGGACGGCAGGGATACTGCACCGGTGGGAATGCCGCAACGGCAGGAATACCGCGCGGCGGAGTACCGTTGAAGCGTTCACGGGTTTGGTACGAGCGAACAGGGAGAGCCCATGACTGTCCAGAACGAAGAGTCGACCGCGCACAAGGTCGTCATGACCGATGCCGCTGCGGCCAAGGCGAAGGCCCTGCTCGACCAGGAGGGTCGCGACGACCTGGCGCTGCGCATCGCGGTCCAGCCCGGCGGTTGCGCGGGACTGCGCTACCAGCTGTTCTTCGACGACCGTAACCTCGACGGGGACCTCGTCGTCGACTTCGGCGGCGTCAGCCTCGCGGTCGACCGGATGAGCGCGCCGTACGTCGAGGGTGCGTCCATCGACTTCGTCGACACGATCGAGAAGCAGGGCTTCACGATCGACAACCCGAACGCCACCGGCTCCTGCGCCTGTGGAGACTCGTTCAACTGATCCGACCCGACTCTGGCGCGGCGTCCCCTCCGGGGCGTCGCGCCAGAGTGGTCTTCGGGGTCGCGTGGTCGGTGGGTCCCGCTTCGGGTGCGGACCGTCGCGTTGCCTGCGGGTAGCGTGGAGACTTCGTGCCGTCGCCCAGGACGCGCACCGTCGAACTGAAAGGTCCCTCGCGTGACAATTGCGGTCACCGGCTCCATCGCCACCGATCATCTGATGCGGTTCCCCGGACGCTTCGCCGATCAGCTCATCGCCGATCAGCTCGCGCACATCTCGCTGAGCTTCCTCGTCGACGACCTGGTGGTCCGGCGCGGCGGCGTCGGCGGCAACATCGCCTACGCGATGGGCGTGCTCGGCGGCGCTCCGCTGCTGGTCGGAGCGGTCGGTGCCGACTTCGCCGAGTACCGCACCTGGCTCGAGGGCAACGGCGTGAACTGCGAGCAGGTCCGCGTGTCGGAGACCGCCCACACGGCGCGGTTCGTCTGCACCACCGACGAGGACATGGCGCAGATCGCGTCGTTCTACCCGGGCGCGATGAGCGAGGCCCGCGACATCTCCCTCGCCGACCTGCCGGCGGGCGTCGACCTCGTGCTGGTCGGTGCCAACGACCCCGCCGCGATGGCTCGGCACACCGAGCAGTGCCGCGAACTGGGTCTGCCCTTCGCGGCCGACCCGTCGCAGCAGCTGGCGCGCCTGTCCGGCGCCGAGGCACGCGAGCTGATCGGCGGCGCGAAGTACCTGTTCACCAACGAGTACGAGTGGGCGCTGCTGCTGCAGAAGACCGAGCTCACGGAGACCGAGATCGCCGAGCAGGTCGGCCTGCGGGTGACCACCCTCGGCGCCAAGGGCGTCGAGATCGTCGACCGTGAGGGCAACTTCGTGCGGGTCGGCGTGGTGCCGGAGAAGGCGAAGGTCGACCCGACCGGTGTCGGTGACGCGTTCCGGGCCGGCTTCCTGACCGGCCAGAGCGCCGGACTGAGCCTCGAGCGGTCCGCGCAGCTCGGTTCGCTGGTGGCGGTGCTGGTGCTCGAGACGGTCGGGACGCAGGAGTGGACCCTCGACCGCGACGACGCCGTCAAGCGACTGTCCGAGGCCTACGGCCCCGAGGCCGCCGAGGAGATCGGCGCCCTGATCTAGGCGGCTGCACCGCAGTGGTGCGGTTACGGAGTCTCCGGAC
>NZ_JBHZAH010000172.1:0-7878 GCF_042754225.1 Rhodococcus sp. NPDC059234 | reverse complement strand
CCCGGCGCTGAACGGCAGCAGCGAGACCGTCTGACCTTATGCAGACAGGCCCGCCAGCGACTCCATCTCCTTGATGAACTCCTCGGGCTGCCCGAACAGCTGCGAGCTGCCGTGCGCGCGCTTGAAGAACAGGTGCGCGTCGTGCTCCCAGGTGATCGCGATGCCGCCGTGCAGCTGGATCGCATCCCCGGTGATCGCGCTGAACGCCTCCGAGCAGTACGCCTTCGCGACCGCGGCGTCCGCAGCCGCCGACGGCAGGCCCTCGCTGAGCGAGTACACCGCCGCGTACGACGCCGACCGCGCAGTCTCCACCAGGAAGTACAGGTCGGCCATGCGGTGCTTGAGCGCCTGGAAGCTGCCGATCGCGCGACCGAACTGGACGCGGTCCTTGCTGTAGTCCACCGTCATCTGCAGGCAGCGCTCGGCGGCGCCGACCTGCTCGGCCGACAGGGCGACGATCGCGATGGTGCGGACCTTCTCGAGCGCCGCGGTCGCGTCGTCGGCGGTGAGCCGGATCGCCGCGGCGGAATCGAACTCCACCAACGACATCGGACGGGTGAGGTCCATCGTCGGCAGTTGACGGCGGGCGACGCCGTCGGCGGACGGGTCGACCTCGAACAGCGCGATCGCGCCGTCCACGGAGGCCGCCACGATCAGCACGTCGGCATGTGCGCCGTCGAGCACGTAGTGGGCGGTGCCCGAGACGGTGTAGCCGTCGGCATCGCTGCCGGCCGCCGTGCACGCGACCTCGTCGCTGCGCCAGTGGCCTTCGGGGCCCACCCAGCACAGCGCGGCGATGGAAGCACCCTCGGCGATGCCGGGCAGCAGGCGCTCGCACGCCTCGGTGTTACCGGTCGCCAGGATCGCCTGTGCGGCCAGGACCGCGGAACCGAACATCGGCGACGGCGTCAGCGCGGCACCGAGCTCCTCGAGCACCAGGTGCTGCTCGACGAGAGTGGCACCGAAGCCGCCGAACTCCTCCGGGATCGCGAGCGCCGCGACACCGACCTGCTGGCACAGCACGTCCCACAGGCCGCGGTCGCACGCCTCGCCCGACTCGAGCGTCTTGCGCAGCGCGGCCGCGTCGGCGCGCTTGGACAGCAGCTGGGCAACCGTCTTGCGGAGTTCGATCTGCTCCTCCGCGAACACTCCGACCCCACTCACAGCGCGCTCGCAATCCGTGCGCGGTGTGCCGAGGCGGTGCCCCACGCGGACTGCAGCGCCCGCGTCTTGGTCAGCCACAGCGACAGGTCGCACTCGAGGGTGTAACCGATCGCACCGTGGACCTGAAGTGCCTTGCGCGACGCCACGTATGCGGCGTTCGCGGCGGCGACCTTGGCGGCCGAGACGTCGCGGGCGACGGTGTCGGAACCCTCGGCGATGGAGATCGCCGCGCCGTAGACCAGCGGGGTCGCCATCTCGACGGCCACGAGGGCGTCGGACATGTGGTGCTTGACGGCCTGGAAGCTACCGATGACGCGACCGAACTGCGAACGGTTCTTGGCGTACTCGGTGGCGGTCTCGATCATTGCGTGGCCGGCGCCGATCAGCTGTGCCGACGCGGCCAGCACCGCGAGGTCGTAGGCCTTCTCCGCGGCAGCGGCGACGTCCGCGCCCTGCGCGAGCGTCTCGACCGACTCGACCTCGAACAGGCGACGGGCCGGATCGACCGACTCGAGCTGCGTGGTCGGGCGGACCAGCTCGAGGGTGTCACCCGAGACCCGCAGGACCGGCTCGGCGACATCGGCGTCGAGGGCGCGCGGCGTGGACGGCTCGAGCACCAGCGACGCGAGGGTGCCCTCGGCGATGCCCGGCAGGAAACGCTTGGCGAGCTGCTGGTCGTCGAGTGCCGACAGCAGGGCGGGCACTGCGGCGGCGGTCTCGAGGATCGGGCCGGGGACCGCAGCGCGGCCCAGCTCGATGAACGCGACGGCCAGATCGGCGGGGTGCGCGGCGATGCCGTCGAACTCCTCGGGCACGGCGAGCGCGGTCACGCCGGTCTCGGCGAGCTGCTGCAGCAGCTCACGGCCCGAGGCGGTGTCGTTCTCGCCCCACGACCGGACGACGGCCGGGGTGTTGGCGTTGGCGAGCAGTCCGCGGAGGCTGTCCGCGAAATCGCGCTGCTCGGTGGACAGAGAGAATTTCATCGATCCGCCTTCGGGAGTCCGAGCATCCGCTCGGCAACGATGTTGCGCTGAATTTCGTTGGTGCCGGCGTAGATCGGGCCGGAAAGCGAGAACAGGTAGCCGTCCTGCCACTTGCCGGCGAGCTCGCCGTCGGCGCCCATCAGGTCGAGCGCCGTCTCGTGGATGCGGACGTCGAGCTCGGACCAGAAGATCTTGTTGATCGAGCCCTCGACGCCGAGGGGGACACCCTCGAGCATGCGGGTGACGGTGCCCCACGTGTGCAGCCGGTACGCCTCGGCACCGATCCACGCGTCGACGACGCGATCGCGTGCGGCGGTGTCGGTGTCGTCGGCGTTCTCCTTCCACACCTCGATCAGACGGTTCACCGCGGAGATGAAGCGGCCCGGGCTGCGCAGCGACAGGCCACGCTCGTTGCTCGCGGTGCTCATCGCGACGCGCCAGCCGTTGTTGACCTCACCGACGACGTCGGCGTCGGGCACGAAGACGTCCTCGAAGAAGATCTCCGCGAAGCCGGGCTCGCCGTCGAGCTGCGGGATGGCGCGCACGGTGACGCCGTCCTGGTTCAGCGGGAACATGAAGTACGTCAGACCCTTGTGGCGCTGCGCCTCCGGGTCGGTGCGGAACATGCCGAAGCCCCAGTCCGCGTACACCGCGCGCGAGCTCCACGTCTTCTGGCCGTTGAGGATCCAGCCGCCCTCGGTGCGACGGGCCGTCGAGCGGATGCCCGCGAGGTCGCTGCCGGCCTCCGGCTCGGACCACGCCTGCGCCCAGATGACGTCGGCGCGGGACATGCTCGGCATGATGCGCGCGAGCTGCTCCTCCGTGCCGTGCTCGAACAGCGTCGGCGCGAACAGGAAGATACCGTTCTGGCTGACGCGGCCCGGCGCGCCCGCCTTGTAGTACTCCTCCTCGAAGAGCACCCACTCGATCATCGACGCGTCGCGGCCGCCGTACTCGGCCGGCCAGGAGACGGTCGACAGGCGTGCGTCGGCGAGCTTGTGCTCCCACTCGCGGTGGGCCTCGAAGCCCTCCGCGGTGTCCATCGACGGCAGCGGCTGCGCCGGGACGTTGGCCGCGAGCCATTCGCGCACTTCCAGCTGGAAGGCGCGGGCCTTTTCATCCAGTTCGAGATCCACTATTTCGCCTTCGCTTTCATACTGTTGACGTCCATTCCACCCAGCGAGTCCCTGCCCACCTCGGCATTGTGCGCGTGGGCAAAGTGGTGCAGGCCGAACACCGAATCCATACCGGCGCGCTGACCCATGAGGTCCTCGCACTGGTTGACGGCCTTCTTCGTGAGCGCCAGGCCGAACCGCGGCATCTCCGCGACGCGGGCGGCCAGCGCCAGGGTCTCGGTCTCGAGGTCGGCGCGCGGCACCACCCGGTTGACCATGCCCACCTCGTACGCGCGCTGCGCGGAGAAGCGATCGCCCGTGAAGAGGATCTCCTTCGCGAACCGTGATCCCAGCACCCACGGGTGCGCGAAGTACTCGACACCCGGAACGCCCATGCGCACAACGGGATCCGAGAAGTACGCGTCCTCCGAGGCGACGATCAGGTCGCAGCACCACGCGAGCATGAGGCCACCGGCGATGCAGGCGCCGTGGATCTTCGCGATCATCGGCTTCGGGATCTCCCGCCACCGACGGCACATGCCCAGGTAGACCTCGGTCTCGCGGGCGTAACGCTGGTCGCCGCCGGCCTTGCCGAGGTGGTCCCACCACAGCGCGGCCTTGTTCTCGTAGTGCACGTGGTGATCGCGGCCGGGCGTACCGATGTCGTGGCCGGCGCTGAAGTGCTCGCCGTTGCCGGCCAGCACGATCACCTTGACGTCGTCGTCCTCGACGGCTCGCTCGAAGGCGGCGTCGAGGGCGTACGTCATCACCGAGTTCTGGGCGTTGCGGTAGTCGGGACGGTTCAGCGTCACGAACGCGACGTGGTCCCGCACCTCGTAGGTGACGACCTCTCCCTCGTCGGGAAGGTCTCCCCGATCGGGAACACTGTGGGGGACGGTCATGCCTTGCCCTCGCGCAGATCGTTCTTGAGCACCTTGCCGGACGGGTTGCGCGGCAGCCCGTCGACGATCCGCACCTCGCGCGGAATCTTGAAGCCCGCCAGGCGCTCCTTGCAGAACGCGATGACCTCGTCGGCGGTCAGGGTGGCGCCGGGCTTGACGACCACGTAGGCACGCCCGACCTCGCCGGCCCGCTCGTCGGGAATGCCGATCACGGCGGCCTCGGCGACGGAGTCGATGCGTGCCAGGGTGTTCTCGACCTCCGCCGGGTACACGTTGAAGCCGTTCGAGATGAACATGTCCTTGAGCCGGTCGGTGATGTCGAGGTAGCCGCGCTCGTCCAGGACGCCGACGTCCCCGGTGTGCAGCCAGCCGTCCTCGTCGATCGTCTTTCGCGTCGACTCGGGGTCGTCGAGGTAGCCGAGCATGATGTTCTCGCCGCGGACCAGGATCTCGCCCTGCTCGCCGATCTTGACCTCCATGCCGGGGATCGCGCGGCCGGACGACGTCGACACCGTGACCGGATCGTCGTCGGTGCGGCACATCGTCACCACGACCGCCTCGGTCTGGCCGTAAGCGGTGATGACGGCGTCGTAGCCGAGTTCGGACTGCAGGCGCTCGACGAGTACGACCGGGACCGCGGCCGCGCCGGTGATCGCGACGCGCAGGCTCGACAGGTTGTAGTCGCCGCGGGTCGGGAAGTCGAGGATCGTCTGGTGGATCGTGGGGGCGCCGGGAAGCACGCTGATCTTTTCGTCGGCGATCATCGTCATGATCGTGGGGACGTCGAACACCGCGGCAGGCACGATCGTCGCGCCGCGCAGGATGCACACCATGATTCCGGCCTTGTAGCCGAACGTGTGGAAGAACGGATTGATGACCAGGTAGCGGTCCTTGTCGTCGACCTCGGCGCAGTCGGCCCATGCGTCGGCGATACCGACGGTCTGGCGGTGCGCGGTCATGACGCCCTTGCTCTTGCCGGTGGTGCCGGACGTGAACAGGATGTCGGCGACGTCGTCGGGGGAGACCGCGTGAGCGCGGGCGTCGGCCTCTTCCACCGAGACGGGCTCGGCGGCCGCGGTGATCTGATCCCACTCGAGGATCTCGCCGCCCGGGAACGCCGTCGTCGGGACACCCGAGGCCGGATCGTCGGACGGGGTGCGCACCACGAGCTCGAGTGCCGGGATTCCGCCCTCGCCCGCCGCCTTGAGGACGTCCGCGAGGCGATCGGCCTTGAGGAAACGATCCGGCACGACCAGGACCTTCGTCTTGGTGCGCTCGAGGATGTCGAGGGCCTCGTGGCCGGTGTAGCGGGTGCTGATCGGCACCAGCGTGGCACCGGCGTACTGGGCGGCCAGGAACGCCTCGACCCAGTGATAGGTGTTGGGCGCCCAGATCGCGACGCGGTCGCCGGCCTGGACGCCCTTGGCCATCAGCGCCCGCGCGGCGGTGCGCACGCGGTCGAGCAACTCGGTGTAGGTGACGCGCTCGGATCCGTCTGCAACGGCCTCGTTCGACCCGAATTGTTCAGCGGCGCGCCACAGCGCGGCCGGGGTCGTCCGGGGCCCGGTGGTCACATTCGTGCTCACAATCTCTCCTCAACGAGGCGGAACCTCTATACAAAGCAAGTGCTTGGTAGGGTACCGTATCGCTGTGGACGTTAGCCAGGGTGAGAGCGAGGCCGCCGACGCGGCATTCGCCAAAGAAGTACGCGAATGGCTCGAAGAGAACCTCTCCGGGAAGTTTGCCGAGCTGAAGGGCCTGGGTGGGCCGGGGCGTGAACACGAGGCGTTCGAGGAACGCCTGGAGTGGGATCGTCACCTGGCCGCCGCCGGCTGGACCTGCCTCGGGTGGCCGAAGGAGTACGGCGGACGCGAGGCGACGCTGAGTCAGCAGATCATCTTCCATCAGGAGTACGCGCGTGCGAACGCACCCGCGCGCGTGAGCCATATCGGTGAGGAGCTGCTCGGCCCGACGCTCATCGCGTTCGGCACCGAGGAGCAGAAGCAGCGCTTCCTGCCGGGCATCAAGACCGTCTCCGAACTGTGGTGCCAGGGCTACTCCGAGCCCGGCGCCGGTTCCGACCTCGCGAACGTGTCGACCACCGCGCGCCTCGAGGGCGACCAGTGGGTCGTCAACGGCCAGAAGGTCTGGACGTCGCTCGCGCACCTGGCCGACTGGTGCTTCGTCGTCGCGCGCACCGAGCCGGGGTCGTCGCGCCACAAGGGCCTGTCCTACCTCCTGGTTCCCATGAATCAGGAGGGCATCGAGGTCCGCCCGATCATCCAGCTGACCGGTACCTCGGAGTTCAACGAGGTGTTCTTCGACAACGCCCGCACCGACGCGGACCTCGTCGTCGGCGGCGAGGGCAACGGCTGGGCCACCGCGATGGGCACGCTCACCTTCGAGCGCGGCGTCTCGACCCTCGGCCAGCAGATCGGCTTCGCCCGTGAGCTCGAGTCCATCGTCGAGTTGGCCGAGCGCAACGGGGCGGCGCAGGACCCGGCGATCCGCAACAAGATCTCCCGCGCGTGGATGAGCCTGCAGGTCATTCGGGCCCACGCGCTGCGCACGCTCGCCAGCGTCGACGCGAGCTCCAACGGTGGCGAGGCGTCGGTCGCGAAGCTGCTGTGGGCCAACTGGCACCGCGCCCTCGGCGAACTCGCCATGGACGTCCAGGGTGCGGCCTCGCTCGTGGGCGTCGAGAACACCGAGCCCGGCGAGGAACTGAACGATCTGCAGCGTCTGTGGCTGTTCACGCGCGCCGACACCATCTACGGCGGATCCAACGAGATCCAGCGCAACATCATCGCCGAGCGCGTGCTCGGCCTTCCCCGAGAGGCACGCCCGTGACCGCCACCGTCAAGTCCCCGCTCGCCGTCGCCCCCGCAGAGATCGAGGGCCACAACCTGCTCAAGGGCAAGAAGGTCGTCGTCACGGCGGCCGCCGGCACCGGCATCGGCTTCGCCACCGCCCGCCGCGCGCTGCTCGAGGGCGGCGACGTCCTCGTCTCGGACTTCCACGAGCGTCGACTCGGCGAGACCGTCGAGAAGCTCGCGGCCGAATTCGGCGGCCAGCAGATCGAGTCGTTCGTGTGCGACGTCTCGAGCACCGAGCAGGTCGACGCCCTGATCGCCGGCGCGGCGGAGAAGCTGGGCCGCATCGACGTCCTGGTCAACAACGCCGGCCTCGGCGGCGAGACCCCGATCGTCGACATGACCGACGAGCAGTGGGACCGTGTCCTCGACGTCACGCTGACCAGCACCTTCCGTGCCACCCGTGCCGCACTGCGGTACTTCAAGTCCGTCGACCACAACGGCGTCCTGGTGAACAACGCGTCGGTGCTGGGCTGGCGCGCGCAGCACTCGCAGTCGCACTACGCCGCGGCCAAGGCCGGCGTCATGGCGCTGACCCGCTGCTCGGCGATCGAGGCGGCGGAGTACGGCGTCCGGATCAACGCGGTCGCGCCCTCCATCGCGAAGCACGCGTTCCTGTCGAAGGTCACCAGCGAGGAGCTGCTCGACCAGTTGGCGGGCGCCGAGGCCTTCGGCCGCGCCGCCGAGGTGTGGGAGATCGCCGCGACCATCGCGATGCTCGCGAGCGACTACACCACCTACCTCACCGGCGAGATCGTCTCCATCTCCAGCCAGCGCGCCTAACCCGGCCACCGGCCCCCGTAACGGGGTGAAGGGAGCCTTCATTCGGTCAGACCGAATG
>NZ_JBHZAH010000171.1:0-7979 GCF_042754225.1 Rhodococcus sp. NPDC059234 | reverse complement strand
GGACGGTCGTGGTGGGCGCGTTGTTCGTGCGTCTGCCTAGCTGCCGGCCGCCATGTCCAGCACGGCGAGGTGGCTGAACAGCATGCTGGTGCCGATCGGGTTACCGCCACCGGGGTAGACGGTGCCGGACGGCGCGGCCATGGTGTTGCCCGCCGCGTAGAGGCCGGCGATCGGGCTGCCGGACGCGTCGAGAACCTGCCCCGTGACTCCGGTGCGCAACCCGCCCTTGGTGCCGAGGTCCGAGATGCCGAACGCGGCCGCGTGGAACGGGCCCTGGTCGATGGTGACCAGCGGCGGCTCGCCGCCCGAGAACGCGCGGTCGTAAGCCTCGTCGCCGCGACCGAAGTCCGGGTCGACGCCGTCGGCGACGAACCCGTTGAACCGGGCGACGGTCTCGGCCAGGTTCGCGGCCGGCACGCCGATCTTCTCGGCGAGCTCCTCGAGGGTGTCGGCGCTGTGCCACAGACCGGCCGCCTGGTACTTCTCGGCCTCGACCATGGAGACGTTGGTGGCCTTGACCGGCGGCACCTCGCCCTCCTTGTTGTCGTAGACCATCCAGTACGGAAGGGTCGCCGTGCCGTCCTGCATCTGAGCGATGATGTCGCGGCCGAGCCGGTCGTAAGGCGCGGACTCGTTGACGAACCGCTTGCCGTCCTGGTTGACGAAGATGCCGCCGGTGAACCACAGCGCGAACGCGGACCGTCCGTCCGGATGGGTCATGCCCGGCGACCACCAGGCCTCGCCCATCAGGTCGGTATCGGCGCCTGCGGCGATGCCGGCCAGGTGCGCCTTGCCGAGGTTGGCCCACGGACCCATGGTGTCGCGGGCCTCGCCCGGGACGCCGTACTTCTGCCGCAGTTCGTCGTTGCCCTCGAAGCCACCGGCCGCGAGCAGCACCCCCTTGCGGGCACGGATCGCGGTGCGCTCACCGTCGCGCTCGACGATTCCGCCGACGACGGCGCCGTCCTCGACCACCAGCTCGACGATCGCCGTGTTCAGCTCGAGGCTCGCGTTCGGGTACTTCTCGATCGCCTTGAGGAACCGGGCGATCAGCGCGCGACCACCGATGAAGTAGTCGTCGGGCGCGGGGGTGCCGAGCCGGTCGGTGTCGAGCGGTCCGCGCACCACCTCGCGCAGCTCGGGGGCCTCCGAGACCGGCAGCACCGACGGCATGATGTGCCGCTGGCCGTCGAGGCGGGCCTTGGGCGCCTTGCCGAAGTAGTCCGGCCAGGGCAGCATCTCGAACTTCAGGTTCTCGTCCCGCTCGAGGTACTCGATCAGCGGGGCGCCGCCCAGGACGTAGGCGTCCTGCAGCTCGCGCGGGGTGCGGTCTCCGACGACGGCGTGGTAGTACTCGAGCGCGTCCTCGATGGTGTCGTCGGTGCCGGCGCGCTCGAGCACCGGGTTGACCGGGAACCACACGCCGCCGCCGCCCGAGTACGCCGTGGTGCCGCCGAACTTGTCGGTCGCCTCGACCAGGATCACCGACAGTCCCTCACGGGCCGCGGTGTAGGCGCCGGTGACGCCGCCGCCGCCCGAACCCACCACTAGGACGTCACATTCTTCATCCCACTGCGTCATGCCCACTGCCTCCTGGAGGTCTGTTCGATCGGAAGTATCCGCCACACGCTAGGTTCGTCCGGCACTTCGGTGGACCGTTCGTCCCGCCCAGAGGGACGGGACTCGACAGGCATACCCTGGTCGGCGTGAAGAAGGTGCTCCCCGTCCTGGTCGTCGACATCGTGCTCGTCGTCGTGTTCTGCGCGATCGGCCGCCGCAGCCACGACGAGGCCAACGCCCTCGCGGGTCTGGCCAGCACCGCCTGGCCGTTCCTCGGCGGCCTGGCCATCGGGTGGGCGGCGAACGAGGCGCTGTATCGGAACAAGTCCGTGCCCGCCTCGGTGTTCCCGGCCGGGGTGATCATCTGGGTCTGCACCGTCGCGGGCGGGATGGTCCTGCGGGTGATCGGCGGCCAGGGCACCGCGTTCAGCTTCATCGTTGTAGCCACCTGCGTGCTGGCCCTGTTCCTGCTGGGCTGGCGGGCGGTCTACGCCCTCGTGCGCAAGCGGTCCACCGCGCACTGACCGCGCCGCGGTCCCCCGGCTGACGACGTCGTTTCGATTGGGCATGAGCCCGGCCGGCGTGGGACAGTTTTCCGATGAGCGAACTCGACTCGCCACCCCGGAACCCCCAGTCCGACCACGGGTTCTTCGGTCAGCCGTTCGCGCTGGCCAACCTGTTCGGCGTCGAGATGTGGGAGCGGTTCTCCTTCTACGGGATGCAAGGCATCCTCATCTACTACCTGTACTACTCGGCCGCCGACGGCGGGCTCGGCATCTCCCAGGTCGCCGCGACCAGCATCGTCGGCGCGTACGGCGGCACGGTGTACCTGTCCACCATCCTCGGCGGCTGGGTTGCGGACCGGATACTGGGATCCGAACGCACGCTTTTCTACAGCGCCGTCCTGATCATGTGCGGGCACATCGCTCTCGCGGCGATTCCGGGGCTCGCCGGCGTCGGCGTCGGACTGATCGCGATCGCCGTCGGCAGCGGCGGCCTCAAGGCGAACGCCACCTCCCTCGTCGGCGACCTGTACGCCGAGAACGACGACCGTCGCGACGCGGGATTCTCCATCTTCTACATGGGCATCAACCTGGGCGCCCTGATCGGCCCGCTGCTCACCGGGTGGGCACAGAAGAACTGGGGATTCCACGCCGGCTTCGCGCTCGCCGCGATCGGCATGGCACTCGGACTGATCCAGTACACCGTCGGCCGCAAGCGTCTCGCCGACATCGGTCAGCGGCCGCTGAACCCGATGCCGCACTCGCAGCGGCTGCGGTTCGCGGCCGTCGGCCTCGTCGCCCTGCTCGCGGTCCTCGCGCTCTGCCTGACCGGCGTGATCACCACCGGCAACCTGTCCGACGTCGTCGTGGGCCTGACCGTCGCCGCGTCGGTCGTCTACTTCCTGGTGATCCTGACCAGCAAGAAGATCACCAGCACCGAGCGCAGCCGCGTCATCGCGTTCATCCCGATGTTCCTGGCCAGCGCCGCCTTCTGGTCGCTGTTCCAGCAGCAGTTCACGGTGGTCGCGATCTACGCCGACAAGCGGCTGGACCGCAATCTGTTCGGCTGGGACTTCCCCGCATCGTGGGTGCAGTCCATCAACCCGGTGTTCATCATCGTCTTCGCCGGTGTCTTCGCGACGATCTGGACGAAACTCGGCCCACGCCAGCCGTCCTCACCGCTGAAGTTCGCGGCCGGCACGATCATCATGGGTCTGGCGTTTCTGGCGTTCCTGCCGTTCTCCGGCGGCGGACCCAACAGTGCGTCGCTGCTGGGTCTGATGTTCATCCTGCTGCTGTTCACCCTCGCCGAACTGTTCCTCTCGCCGGTGGGCCTGTCACTGTCGACGAAGCTGGCGCCCAAAGCTTTCCACACGCAGATGGTGGCGCTGTTCTTCCTGTCGGTGGCGCTGGGATCGTCGATGGCCGGCACCCTGGCCAAGTACTACGACGAGAACAACGAGGCCCCGTACTTCACCTGGATCGGCGCGGCGTCCATCACGGTGGGCGTGGTGATGGTGCTGCTGTCCCCGTGGATCAGCCGGATGATGCGCGGCGTGCACTGAGCGACGCCCTTGTACGGCACCTGGCCGCGGGCGGACGATGGTAGGGAGCCACGACAGAGACGGCTCGACCGCAATTCATCCCTCTCCAAGGTGTGAGCACCATGTCCGCCACGATCACAAGAACCCTCGCTGCTACCGCCGTCGCGCTCGCGATCGGCGTAGCCGCGGCCCCCGTCGCCGCCGCCAGTGCGGCCCCGGCCACCACGCCCGCATGGGGCTCGGTGAGCCTGTGCTTCAGCGTCCCGGTCGGGTCCGCCGCGCTCGTCTGGTGCATCTGAGCCGGTCCGGCAGTAGCCACCTTCAGCCACGACACGGCCTCGGGTTCGGATCTGGTCCGTTCCCGAGGCAGTCGACGTGTCAGTTCGGCGCGACCTGAGTCTGGGCGAGGTCGTAGACGGCCTTCTCCTGGTCCACGAAGTGGGTGGCCGACATGTACGGACGGGCGCTGTTCATGTTGGCGAGGACGGTCTCCACGACCGGGAGCCCGCCGTCGGCGTTGACGAAGTGGGAGGTGACGGCGACCTGGATGCCGGTACCGGTGGCCGGGTCGTACTGCTCGAGCCACGGCCCGCCGCTTGCGCCGGGGCTGATGGCCGCGGGCAGCACGTCGAGGTACCTACTGGCGATGCCCGTTGTCTGCCCGGAGCTGACCTTGAGGGTGCGGCCGTCGAAGGAGCGCTGGAGTTCGGACGGCACCCCGTTTCGATTGGCCGCACCCGTGCGGGTCGGGACGCCGTTCACGATCGGCGGCGCGTACCAGCTCTTGACGTTGTCGACGGGGTAGCCGAAGCCGGTCAGCGTCTTGCCCTGGGGCAGGTTGAAGCCGACCTGCTGGCCGCCGGTGACCTGCTGGATCGGCCGGCTGTCGGTGGGGCTGTCGACCAGGAACGCGGCCATGTCGTGCCCGGGGCCTTCACCGAACTGACTGGGGTCGACAGACCATCCGTTGGTGATCCAGTGCCGGGTCACCCCCCACACGCCGTAGGGCGCGATGTCGGTGCCGGGCATCGTGGTCCCACCGTCGCTGCCGGGGACGTGGCGGGCCAGAGCGGCACCGTCGAAGCCCGGGATGAAGACCGCACCGACCGTCTGCGTCGTCTCGATCCCCGTGCCGAAGTCCCAGTTGGAGGAGTCCATCAGGAAGCAGTGGGCAGCGGTGAGCACGACGCTCTGGTTGGCACTGCTGACGACGTTCGCCGAGCAGCTGGTCAGAAGATAGTCGCTGCTTCTCGGCTTGGTGCGCTTGAGGAACAACTTCCCGGCGGTCTTGCGGATCTGGCCGGATCCCGTGACGGTGGCGCTGAGGGCGTCGCCTCCAGCCGTCGGCTCGACGATGACGTCGCTGCCCTGGCCGTCGAGCCCCCCGGCGGGATCGTCGTCGCTGAGACCGCCGAGCGCGAGACGGTCGACGGTCCAAAAATTGACCGCCGCCTGCAACTCCGCGGCGTAGCCGCTGCCTGCGGCGACCATGGGCGACAGCTCGTGGGGCGTCGTGCTGACTGCGCTCGCGGACCCGGACCCGGACCCGGTCTCGGCGCTCACGGACCCGGTCTGTGCGCTCGCGAGCGGGGAGGTGGCGAGCAGGGCCGCCGCCGTGGTCACTGCAACAGCCCAGCTGACGCCCGTCAATGTGCGCATCTTCCCCAAAACCCCCAAAATGAACGTGAATGACTTGGTGAAGATACGGCACTCGGGGTCGTGCGGTCTCGGATATCGGGCGATGGGTCAGGCCCAGTTCGCCGGTGCTGCCCCGGCTTTCGCCGACGAAGCGGACGCCGAGAGCGGCAGGTACGGAATCGGGGTCACCGCGGGAGTTGGGCCTGGATCGGCCGCAGGAACCGTCCCGCCGCGTCGACCGCGGGGGCGGAACTGTTCGCTCCGGCGACGAACACCGCGAACGCGACGTCGCCGTCGATGCCGACGAACCACCCGTGCGCGCTGGTGTTGTCGCCGAACTCCGCGGTGCCGGTCTTGCCGCGCAGGTCGGGTATGTCCGCGAGCTGAGTCGCGGTGCCGGCGGTCACCGTCTCGCGCATCATCGTGCGCAACTGCTCGGTGACGGCGGCCGGCGCGGGCGCGGGGGTCGTGTTGGCCACCCCCGGTTTCCCGGCGACCAGTTCGGGCACCGGGGCGACCCCGCGCGCGATCGACGCCGCGACCATCGCCATCCCGAACGGGGAGGCGGTGACCTGCCCCTGCCCGATCGCGGACTCGACGCGCTGGGCCGGGGAATCCGCGGTGGGCACGCTGCCGGTGACGGTGGTCAGTCCGGGCGTCACGTAGTCCACGCCCAGCCCGAACTGGAGGGCGGCGTCGCGCAGGGCTGCGGGTGGCATGCCGACGGCGAGCTGACCCATGGTGGTGTTGCAGGAGCGCGCGAACGCGGTGTGCAGCGGCACCGAGCCGAGATCGAACTTGTCGTCGTTGGGGATGGTGCGGCCCTCGATGTTCGCCGTGCCGGGGCACGGCAGCACCGTGTCCGGCGTGACCGAACCCTGCTGCAGCGCAGCGGAGGTGGTGACCGTCTTGAAGGTCGATCCGGGCGGGTACAGGCCAGTCAGGGCGATCGGCCCCTGCGCGTTGGCGGGTTCGTTCTGCGCGACGGCCAGCACCGCGCCGGTGGACGGGCGGATCGCGACGATCGCGGCCTGCTCCGGCAGCGACGCGATCGCGGCCTGCGCGGCAGACTGCACCGCCGGGTCGAGTGTGCTCGCGATGTCGGGGGCGGCGGTCCCGTCGCGCCCGACGACCTTGTCCGCGGACCCGTCGGCGTGCACCAGCTGCACCGCCCAGCCGGCGGTGGCGTCCTGGCCCTGCTGCCACAGCTCGCGCAGCCCGTCGAGCGCCGGTGACGCGGCGGCCTTGTCGACGGTGAGCAACCGGGTCTGCTTGACGAGGGTGACCCCGGGGACGGCGGCAAGCCGTTCCGCGATTGGCGCGAGGTCCGCGTCGCGGAGCGTGATCGCCGTGACGGTCTTGCCCTGCGCCCCCGCGATGTCCGACTGCAGCGATGCGGCGGTGACGGTCGGCGCCACGGGGGTGAGCAGCGGCGCGAGCGCACCGGCGGTGGCGGCCGGGTCGGGGGTCTTGGCCGGGTCGATGTTCACCAGCGTGACGGTCTGCTCGGCCATCAGCGGTGAGCCGTTGTCGGCCAGCACCTTCGGGGACCCGCCGGACAGGGTGGTGTAGCGCAGCGTGGTGTCCGCGGCCAGTCCCGGCGCGAGCAGTTGGGGGTTCCACGGGATCTTGCCGCCGTCGGCGACCGCCTGTCCGCCGCCGGTGGTGGTGTAGGTCCACGTCTCGGGCGGCGGCGTGGCGGGCGCAGTGGTGGCGGCCGTGGTGGGGGCACCGGCGGGCATGGTCGGCGCCGTCGGCGCGGCGCCGAGGGTCCAGTTCGCGGCGATCTCGAACGTGCCCCGGTCGCTGTCGGTGGAGGCGACCGTGAACGTGGCGTCCTGCGGCGCGAGCCCGTCGAACATCTGCCCGATGGCGGCGGTCGCCGCGGCCGGGTCGGAGGTCAGCGCGGCCGCGGCCTGCGCGTTGCGCTGGGTGAGCGCGTCGGCGAACTGCTGCGCCGCCGTCTCCGTCGCCGTCGGTCCGCTACTGCACCCCGCGGTCACCGCGACCAGCCCCGAGACCGCGACGACCGCCACACCCAGCTTCATACGCATGGCCTCGAGACTATGCGGCTTCGCCGCAGTGGTGCGGTTACGGAGGCCCTGCACTCCAGAACCACACCACTGCGCCGTGGCGCCTCCCGGACGACAGGCGTAGCGTTGTAATCAAGTAATCACTGCAATCACGAGGTGATGACGATGGGAAACACAGGACACGGCGGGCGCCGATTCGGCAGGCCCGGCGGATGGCAGCAGGCGCAGGCTCCCGACGCCTCCGACGCGGCAGAGTGGTTCGCCGGCCGACTGCCCGACGACTGGTTCACCGGGCCCGCGACGGTGGAGGTGGACCGGGAGGAGATCGTGGTGACGGGCGAACTGCCTGCACCCGAGGACGGGTCGACCGCCGCGATCGACGGCCGGATCTCCCGGTTCCGGGAGAGCACCCGGCCCGACCGGATGCGGATCGCCGACGAGGCCGAGGCCCGGTACGGCCGCAAGGTGGCGTGGGGCGTGACCGTCGGCGAGCAGCACGTGCTGTTCACCCACCTCGCGGTCCCGGTGATGACCCGGCTGCGTCAGCCCGAACGCAAGGTGCTCGACACGCTGGTCGACGCGGGGGTGGCCCGGTCCCGCGCGGACGCGCTGGCCTGGACGGTGAAGCTGGCCGGTCAGCACGCCGAGGAGTGGCTCGCGGAACTGCGCGAGGCCATGAGCAAGGTGGACGACCTGCGCAC
>NZ_JBHZAH010000170.1:0-8063 GCF_042754225.1 Rhodococcus sp. NPDC059234 | reverse complement strand
ATGAAGCTCCTCGGCGACGACTGCTGGTGGGCGCCCGCCTGGATGAAACGCATCCAGGAACGCCTCGGCCTCGGCGAACCCATCCTCGACGACGAGCGGATGCCGGAGAACGTGCCGGAGATCGCGGCGGTCGGCATCGCGCTGGCGCCGGTCGCGCCGGTCGCGGCCCGCGCGTCGAACCCGTTGACCCGGGACGCCATCGAGCGGGTGCTGCCGCCACGGACCGCGGCCGCCTCCCGCATCGCGGAGACGGTGGAACCGCTGGTCGGCGAGCCGCTGACCGAGCCGATCCCCATGATGGGTTCGAACCCCGTGGTGTCCCCGCCGCGCCCCGAGCCCGCACCGTCGACGCCGCAGGCGCGGGTACCCGCGCCGCGGGTGGCGGAATCGACCCCCTCCGCGCAGGATCGCCCGATCGAGAGCTGGCTGCAGGACCTGCGGATGCCGGCCCGCGAGCGGGCGAACGTTGCGGTCCCGACCGGGCAGCACGGCGCGCCCGCCCAGAACGGTCTGTCGCAGAACGGGCACGGCGGGGTGCCGAACGGTTCGCCGCAGCCCGCGGCGGCGCCGTCGAGGCAGGTTCTGCCGCCGCGTCCGGTTCCGCCGCAGGCCAGGCCCGCCGCCACCGCGCCGATGCCTGCGCCCGCACCTCGGGCAGCCGCGCCGGTCCCGCCGCCCGCACCGCCGAGGGTCGCCCCTGCCCCGGCCCCTGCCGCGCCGGCGCCGACGCCCACGCGCGAAACCGACGAGTCGGCCATCGAGCCCGGGCGGCACCGTCACACCGAGGGCGCCCCGACGGTCAGCGTGAGCGAACTGCTGGCTCGGCAGAAGCGGGAATGAGTCAGCCGAGCATCCGCTTCCAGGCCGTCCCGAACGGGTGCTTGGCGGTGATCGACCCGAACCGGACCTTCCCGCGCACCACCAGGTGCAGCGGTCCGGGCTGAGGTCCGGTGCGCACCCTGTTGGTCGCGCTGCCTCCGACGGTGTCGACCCCGTTGAGGTCGACGGTCGCCTCGGGCGGGACGATCAGCGTGGTGGTCCCGCAGAAGTCGTCGACGACCAGTTCGACCACCTGGGTCTGCATCACCGCCTCGCTGAAGTCGAGGGTGACGGTGGACAGCTTGCTGCTCACGTGGAGCGTCGGCGGAACGTGCCACGGTCCCTTCCGGGTCACCGACGTCAGGGTGGCGCGCACGACGTTCGTCGGTGTCGGCACCGGAGTCGGCGCCGCGTAGATCGGACCCGATGCCGCGGGCTGCGGCGGCGCCTCCTCCGTGACCACCCGCATCCCGGGCAGGTCGTAGAGCACCGCGTTCAGCTCACCGCGGGTCCGGGCGGCCAGCGCCGTGTCCATCCGTTCGGTGAACTCTCCGAGCGAGAGCATCCCCTGTCCGACCGCCCGCTGCAGCAACTGCCCGACGTGTTCGCGTTCCGCATCGGACACCCGCAGATCCCTTGCCTCCATGGCACCAGAATAGGGTGCCGCACCGACCTAGTCGGGTTCGTCCGGCGTGACCGGGAACAGCGGTAGGTGCGGGTCCTCCACGTCGACCTCGTCGGGAACCTCCTCCGGGTTCTCGGCGAGCAGCGACCGGATCGCCGTGTTCATCACCGCGACGGTCGGCACCGCGAGCAGACCGCCGACGATGCCAGCGAGCACGATGCCGGTCGCGATCGCCAGCACCACCGCGAGCGGATGCAACCGGACCGCGCGGCCGAGCATCAGCGGCTGCAGGACATGCCCCTCGAGCTGCATGATCCCGATGATGATGCCGAGCGTGATCAGCGCGGTGATCAGGCCCTTCGTCACCAGCGCCACGAGGACCGCGACGAAGCCGGCGAAGAAGGCACCGACGATCGGGATGAACGCGCCCATGAACACCAGCGACGCCAGCGGCAGGGCAAGCGGGACACCCAGGATCGCCAGGCCCGCGCCGATGCCGACGGCGTCGACGGCCGCGACCGCGACCGTCGCGCGGACGTAGCCGACCAGCGAGCGGTAGCCCTGGCTGCCCGCCAGCCGGACCCGTTCCCGCGAGCGGGTGGGGACGATCCGGGTGACGAACTCCCAGACCTGGTCACCGCCGTACATGAAGAAGATCAGGGTGAACAGGGTCAGCGCAGCGCCGGTGAACAGCTCCCCGATGACCTTGCCGGTGGTGAGGGCGCCGCTGGTCAGCGCCTCCCGGTTGTCCTGGATCGACTTGACCGCCGAGTCGCCGGCGTTGCGGATCTGCTCCTCGGAGAAGTGGAACGGTCCGGAGGTCAGCCAGTCCTGGATCTGGTTGATCGAGTGGGTGAACTGTTCGGTCAGACCGGGGATGCCCGTGACGAACTGCTCGACGACGAAGGTCATGATGCCCGCGACGATGCCGATCGCACTGATCAGCACGACGATCACCGCGGCCGACCGCGGGACGCCCTTGCGCTGGAACCAGTTGACCAGGGGGGACAGCAGCGCGGCGCCGAGCAGCGCAAGGCCGACGGGGATGAGCACCGTGTCGAGCCTGCGGACAAGGTAGCCGAGCGTCAGGAGACCGGCGAAGAGCACCAGCAACCGCCAGGTCCACTCGGCGCCGACTCGGACCAGCGGGTGTACCGACGCGGCGTCGGCGCCCCGCGGTGGAGTCTGGGGCGACTCTTTCGCGGTCACCCGCGCGAGCCTATCGGCCGGACCGGGGTTTTGCGGGACGTGCCCGGACGGCCGTTTCCCGAGTCCGCGTCGTCGACGGTCCCGACCACCGCGTTAAATTGGTCGTTGTGCTGGCATCCTCCTACCGAGCGGTCGCGCTGACCATGCGCAGTCGTTGGCCGCTCTACATGGGGTCGATGATCCTGGCGAACTTCATCGGCGCGGTGCTGGTGCTGGCGTTCATCCGGTACGGGCTGCCGATCACCGAGTCGGCGGCGATCGTGGCCGACCGGCTGCGGAACGGAATTGTCTTCGGCGTCTACCTCTTCCTGGCCGGGGTGGTCAGCCTCGGCGCGGCCGCGCTGATGCTGCGCTCGGTGATCCGCTGGCAACTGCGCGGTGGCCCCCCGACCCGCAGCGAGCAGATGGCCGCGCTGCACGCCCCGCTCCGGCAGGCCATCGTGCACCTCATCCTGTGGGTGATCGGCGGGGTCCTGTTCGTCGCGTTGACGGTCTCGGAGATGCCCGAACTCGCCGTCGCGGTGGTGGTGACGGTGTGCATGGCGGCGACCACCACGTTCGGCTTCACCTACATGCTCGGGGAACGCATCCTGCGGCCGGTCGCGGCGCGGGCGCTGAGCGAGGGTCGCTTCGACCGGACGCTCGCGCCCGGGGTCGGCACCAGGATGGCGATGACCTGGGGCCTGGGCACGCTGATGCCGGTGATCGGCATCATCCTGCTGTGCGCCACCCAGCTGAGCACCGACCTGCAGTTCTCCACCAACTCGCTGGCCGTGGCGATCCTGCTGCTGTCCGGGATGACCATCACCACCGCATTCGTGCTGTCGATGCTGACGGCCAGCCAGATCTCGGACCCGATCCGACAGTTGCGCCGAGCCATCGAGCGGGTCCAGCGCGGCGCGACCGACGTACAGGTCGAGGTGTTCGACGGCAGCGAGATCGGCCGGTTGCAGGTCGGCTTCAACCGGATGATGCAGGACTCGGCCGAACGGCGGGTGCTGCGCGAACTGTTCGGCCAGCACGTCGGCGAGGACGTGGCGCGGCGCGCGCTGCAGTTCGGCACGGAGCTCGGCGGCGAGACCCGGTTCGTGGCGGTGCTGTTCGTGGACATGGTGGGGTCGACCGGGGCGGCGGCCGAACAACCGCCGGGCGAAGTGGTCAGCCTGCTCAACGAGTTCTTCCGGGTGGTCGTCGACGTGGTCGACCGTCATCACGGCTTCGTCAACAAGTTCATGGGGGACGCGGCGCTGGCCATTTTCGGCGCCCCACTGGACCGGCCGGACGCCCCGGCCGCGGCGCTCGCCGCCGCGAGGGAGCTGCGGTTCGCGCTCAACGACATCACCGGACTCGACATCGGCATCGGCGTGTCGGCCGGACTCGCGGTGGCCGGAAACATCGGTGCCGCCGAGCGATTCGAGTACACGGTGATCGGCGACCCGGTCAACGAGGCGTCCCGGCTCACCGAGCTGGCCAAGCTGCGGCCGAGCCGGGTGCTGGCCTCGACCAGCGCGGTGTACTTCGCGGACGACGAGGAGCAGGCGCAGTGGGAGCTCGGCGAGGAGGTGCAGTTGCGGGGCCGCAATCGGGTCACGCATCTGGCCAGCCCGATCCGGTACCCGTAACCACCGGTCCGGTGTCTGCGAGCGATTCGCCGGTTGTTGGCTAGTCTGGGCTAGTGGTAACGCCGCAGCCGGACCCGAACGCGGACGCGGGCGTCCCCGAACGTCGCCGCGGGCGCTTCTGGTGGGTCAAGTGGGCGGCCGGAGTCCTCGTCGTCGCGCTGTTGTTCGCGGAGGGCGTGTACCTGTGGCCGCGGCTGCACGAGTCCTGGCGAGCACTCACCGAGATCCACTGGGGCTGGCTGGCCGCCTGCATCCTCGCGCAGGCCGTCTCGCTCAGCGGATACGGCCGGGTGCAGAAGCAGTTGTTGCACGCGGGCGGCGTCGACGTCATCCAACGCAAGTCGGTCGCGGTGGTCTACGCGTCGACGGCGATGGCGGTGACACTGCCCGCCGGCCAGGTCTTCTCCACCGCCTTCACCTATCGGGAGACTCGGCGCTGGGGAGCGAGCCCGGTGGTGGCGTCCTGGCAGCTGGCGATCTCCGGGGTGATCGCGGCCGCCGGCCTGGCCCTGATCGGATTCGGTGGAGCGCTGCTGGTCGGGGGCTCGGTCAGCCCGTTCACGCTCACGTTCTCGGTGTTCGGGCTGATCGCCCTGGTCGTCGCGGTGCGCTACGTCTCCTCGCATCCGAGCTCGATCGAGTCCGGTGCCCGCTGGGTACTGGTGCGGGTCAACTCGATGCGCGGCAAGCCCGCCGACACCGGGATGCACGCGGTCCGCGAGACCCTCGCCCAGCTCGAGTCCGTGCAGCTCGGCAAGAAGGACGGCGCGATCACGCTCTGCTGGTCTGCGGTGCACCGGATCGGCGACGTGGCGTGCCTCGCCTTCGCCTGTTACGCCATCGGGGCCGATCCGCTGTTGTCGGGACTGCTGATCGCGTTCGCCGCGGGCAAGGCGGTCGCGACCATCCCGTTGGCGCCCGGTGGGTTGGTGTTCGTCGACGCCACCCTGATCGCGACGCTGACCACCGCGGCCAGCATCAGTGCCTCACAGGCCGTCGCGGCCGCGTTCGTCTACCGCGGGGTGAGCTTCATCCTCGTGGCCCTGGTCGGCTGGGTCGTGTTCCTGTTCCTCTTCCGTGGGCACCAGCACGAGGACCTCGAGTTCGACGTCGAGCTCGAGCGCGCCGAGCAGCAGTCCCTGCAGGGGCGTCAGCCCGCCGACCCGCTCACCGACCCAGCCGCCGAACCGCGGCCAGCATCGCCTCCAGGTGCGCCCGACTGATCGCCACCGCGGCCTCGGCGTCACCCGACACGACCGCGTCGACCAGTGCCCGGTGCTCGTCGGCGTCGGGGTCCGGATCTCGATCGCGGACGCCGAGTAGTTCGACCATCTCGACCATCGCCTCGGTCAGCCGGGGCACGAACGTCTCGAACAGTTCGGTCAGCACCGGGTTGTGGGCGGCGACCACGACCGCTCGGTGCACGTCGATGTCGGCGTCGACGAACTCGCGGTCCCCCTCGGCGAACGCCACCGCACGGCGGTCGAGTGCGCGCCGCATCGCGAGCTCGTCGTCCTCGTCGGCCCGTCCGGCCGCGAGCCGGGCCGCCTCGACCTCGATGGCGTTGCGGACCTCGACCACCGCCGCGATGCTCTCGGCGCGCAGCACCGATTCCCAGCCGTCCCCGCGGACCGGTTCGGTGCGTTCGACGAAGACGCCCGCGCCCTGCCGCGCCCGGAGCAGTCCCTGGCCGGCGAGCATGCGCAGCGCCTCGCGAACGGTGGATCGCCCGACCCCCAGTTCGGCGGCGAGGGTGGTCTCCCCCGGCAGCTTCGCCCCGACCTCCCACTCGCCCGCGGCCAGCCGGCGTAACAGCAGGTCCGCGGCCTGATCGGCCAGCAGGTTTCGGCGCAGCGGCGCGACCACACAAACTCCTCGGGTTGTCAGACAAGTTGATTTCGCCTAGCGTACCGCTCGTGGCCATTCGCGGACTGCTCCTCGACTGCCGCGGCGGGGTCTGACCGGACCGGCTCCCCGCCGCGGGGTTCCGCCGTGCCGGTCGACCGACCGTCACAGCAGGAGCTCGCACCATGAACTGGAATCGCCAGACCCCGTCCGCCATGCCCTCGCACCGCTATCGCCCGTACTCCGATCGGGTACCGGTGCCGCTCGTCGAGCGCAGGTGGCCGACCAACCGCACCACCGTCGCGCCGCTGTGGGTGCCGGTGGACCTGCGCGACGGCAACCAGGCCCTCGCCGAACCGATGGACCCCCAGCGCAAGCGCCGCTTCTTCGAACTGATGGTTGGCATGGGCTACAAGGAGATCGAGGTGGGCTACCCGTCTGCCAGCCAGACCGACTTCGACTTCGTCCGTGACCTCGCCGAGCAGGACCTGGTACCCGACGACGTCACGATCGTCGTGTTCACCGCGGCCCGCACCGACCTCGTCGAGCGGACCTACGCGGCGGTGCGGGGGCTGCCGAATGTCGTGGTGCACATGTACACCGCGACCGCGCCGACCTGGCGCGAGGTGGTCCTGGGATACGACCGGGACGCGTTGCACCGCTTGATCGTCGACGCCGCGCAGGACGTGGCTCGCGGCGGCGATCACCATCCGGGAGTGCGCTACGAGTTCTCGCCCGAGGTGTTCAACCTGACCGAACCCGACTTCGTACTGCAGGTGTGCGACGGCCTCACCGCGCTGTGGGACGCCTCCCCCGACCGGCCGGTGATCCACAATCTTCCTGCGACCGTGGAGATCTCGACGCCGAACGTGTACGCCGACCAGATCGAGTACATGCACCGCAACCTGGACCGCCGCGACTCGGTGATCCTGTCGGTGCATCCGCACAACGACCGCGGCACCGGTGTCGCCTGCGCCGAACTGGCGGTGCTCGCCGGGGCGCAGCGAGTGGAGGGCTGCCTGTTCGGCAACGGCGAGCGCACGGGGAACGTGGACCTGGTGACCCTCGCGCTGAACCTGCACGCCCAGGGGGTCGACCCGATGATCGACTTCTCCGACATCGACGCCATTCGGCGAACGGTGGAGCACTGCAACAGGATCGAGGTGCACCCGCGGCATCCGTACGGCGGGGACCTGGTCTACACCGCGTTCTCGGGCACCCATCAGGACGCGATCAAGAAGGGGTTCGCGCACCACCGGGCGCGCGCCGCGGCGGCCGGCACCGATCCGGCCACCGCGCCGTGGGAGGTGCCGTACCTGCCGATCGACCCGCACGACGTGGGCCGGGACTACGAGGCGGTGATCCGGGTGAACAGCCAGTCCGGCAAGGGCGGCATCGCGTACCTGCTGCAGCGCGGCCACGGCATCGACCTGCCCCGTGCGTTGCAGATCGACTTCGCCCGGCACGTCCAGCTCGCCACCGACGACAGCGGCGCCGAGGTCACGGCCGACCAGCTGTGGGAATTGCTGCAGGCCAAGTACTTCCATCACGGCGAGCTCCCACAGTGGACCGTCGAGCACGTCGACGAGGGCGATCGGGTGCGCGTGCGCGGCTCGCTGGACGGGGCGCCGTTGGCCGGCGAGGCGATCGGCGGCGGACCGGTGGAGGCCCTGACGCGAATCCTGGCCGCACACGGCCACGAGGTCGAGGTGGCGAGCCTGGTGCAGCAGTCCCTCGGGGAGGGAAGCGACGTCCGGGCGGTGACGTACGCCCGGTGCCGGGTCGACGGGGACACCCGGTGGGGCATCGGCCTGGACTCCTCGGTCACCGCCTCCGCGCTGCGGTCCGTGCTGGCGGCGGCGTCCCGGACCCACACCCCCGCCCTCACCTGACCCACCCGAACCGTGCGTGATCTGCACCCCGACCGGGGTGCAGATCACGCA
>NZ_JBHZAH010000169.1:0-8300 GCF_042754225.1 Rhodococcus sp. NPDC059234 | reverse complement strand
GCGCTGGTTGACGCCCGAGACCCGGGCGACCGCCCGGACGGCGTCGTCGACCAGGAACCACAGCGTCACCGACCGCTCGTCGTCGCGGCGCCGGATGGTCAACTGCTCGCCCGCGCGGATCGGCGCGCGGTACTCGATGACCACCCGATGCGGTCGCACGAGGAGGTCGCTGCGACCGGACAGGTGCTCCTCGACGGCGTGCAGGTAGGCGGCGTTGTTGACGTGCTGCAGCGGGTCGATGTCGGTCGAGCGCAGCGGGAACACGGTGTCCGTGCCGTCCGGTTCGGGTGCCGGATCGCCCAGCCAGGGCCGCCATTTGAGGCGGTGCTCGTCGGTGCTGCGTGCCAGGAGTTCCATCGCCGCATCGCTGATCCTGGTCGGCATCCCGGTATCGGGGTTGATGTTGATCCAGAATCCCTCGGTCTCGATCAGGGCTCCCTTGTCGCTGGTGAGCCGGACTCGCATCGCCGACCATCGGGTGGACAGCGCGGAGCACCACCGATGCAGATGGACCCGGTCCGGCCACAGCGCCGGCCGGACCACGTCGATCACTGAGCGACGCACGATCCACACGGGGTCGCTGTCGGCGAGTTCCGCGGCGTCGAGGTTGTCGGACGCGATGTCCTGCAGGTACCGGGCGATGCCGTCGAGTCGCAGCCGATTGTCGGGGTCGACGTCTCCGGTGCGGACCGGCCGCGAGACGGAGAACCCGCACCCGTCGCTCGGGGGTGCGGCGAGTGGCTGATCGAAGTCCACGACGGGGATCCTCTCGACAGGTGGGGCCGATCGCGACGGCGATCCGCACACTATCTCCGAATTCGAACGGCAGCGACTAGCGTCGGTGTCACGGCGCGTGCGCGACGGCCGACGGAGGTGTCTCGTGCTGGCAGTGGTGGTGTCGGAGTTGACGGGTCCGGCCGGCATGGTCGTGCGGGAGGTTCCCGAACCCGACTGCGCCGGCAAGGTTCTCGTCGACGTGCAGGCCGCGGGTGTGTGCTTTCCGGACCTGCTGATCAGCTACGGCAAGTACCAGCTGCGACCGGAGCCGCCGTTCGTGCCGGGTGCGGAGGTCGCGGGGGTGGTGGTCTCCGCACCCGACGGCAGCGGTCTCGCCGCGGGTGACCGGGTGCTCGCGATGTCCGATCTCGGCGGCTACGCGGAGCGGGTCGCGATACCCGTTGCGCGGGCGATGCGGATCCCCGAGGAGCTCGACTTCGAGCAGGCGGCCTCGTTGATCGTCAACTACCAGACCGTGGAGTTCGCGCTCGCCCGTCGCGCGGCGCTGGTCGCGGGGGAGACCGTCGTGGTGCTCGGCGCGGCCGGCGGGGTCGGTACGGCCGCCATCCAGCTGGCCAAGGCGCACGGCGCCCGGGTGATCGCGGTGGTACGCCGGCCGGGCGCGGCCGACTTCCTGCACGAACTCGGTGCCGACGAGGTCGTGGCGCTGGACGAGAACTGGTCCGCGCGGGTCGGCGAGCTCACGGGAAACGCCGGAGCCCAGGTCGTGGTGGATCCGGTCGGCGGGGACGCCTTCGACGGTGCGGTGCGGGCACTCGCGCCCGAGGGCCGGCTGGTGGTGATCGGCTTCGCCGGCGGAACGATCCCGACGGTGAGGGTGAACCGCGTGCTCTTCCGCAACATCAGCATCGTCGGCGCGGCCTGGGGGGAGTTCCTTCGCTCGAATCCCGACGCGATGGCGCAGACCCACGAGGCCCTCACCGACCTGGTGACCGCGGGTCTGCGCCCACTGGTCAAGGCGCGCTACCCGCTGGCCGACGCCGCACGGGCCCTGGAGGACCTGGAGTCGGGTCGGGTGCTGGGCAAGGCCGTGCTGATCCGCGGCTGACGCGCGGTCGGCGTGGAATCGACTGGCCCAGTCGGCGTGGAATCGACTGGCCCAGTCAGCGCGGCACGTGGAAGCCGGTGAGGGTGGCGCGGGTGGACAGGATCCGTGACCAGGTCCCGACCACCGCGAGCGTGGCGATCGCCGAGGTGGGGAAGCGTTCGGCGATGCGATCGGCGAGCGTGCCGTTCGGATCGAGCGCGACGGCGGCGTCGGGGACTCCGGGTTCGTGGCCGACGACCAACAGGGTGTGCACCTCGTCGTCGGTCCGTGCGATCTCGTGCAGCACACCTGCCGCGTTGGTCCCGTACAGCGACTCCGCGAACCGCGCCGGCGCCTCGATGCCGGTGGCGTCGAGGGTGAGTCGGGTGCGCGTGGCGGTGGAGCAGAGGGCGGCGTCGACGTGGGGCTGGGTCCGGCGAATCCACTCGCCCGCCAGGCCGGCCTCCCGCTCGCCGCGGTCCGCGAGCGGGCGGTCGTGGTCGGCGACACCGGGCGGGTAGGCGGACTTGCCGTGCCGCATCAGGATCAGGGTCCGTGGAGCCATGCCCAGACAGTAACGAGCGGGACGGCGGACGCGGCGCGCAATCTCCGACGGCCCGAAATTCGCTTGCCTCCGCGACCGACCGCGTGGTCGGATTGACGAGCGGCAATGAGACGGTGTTCACATTAATCGCGATTGAGCAATAGTTGCGTCATCGATACTATTGCCCGGTGGTTGTTTCCCCGGAGGAGCTCGACGGAGTTCTGTACGAGTTCCTGATGCGCCTCCTGGGGATGGGGGAGTCGGGTTCCATGGACAAGCTGATCGAGATGGATCTGTCGTTCTCGCAGGCGCGAACGCTGTTCGTGCTCGCGGAGTTCGGTGAACCGGTGCCGATCCACGACGTGGCCCGGCGGTTGCGGCTCTCGGTCGCCGCCACTGGCCGCAACGTCGACCAGATGGTGCACCAGGACCTCGTGGTTCGTCGCGAGGACCCGAACGATCGGCGCATCAAGAGAATTTCCCTGTCGGAGGCCGGACGTAGCCTCGTGTCCGGGCACATCGAGACCAAACGCGGCGAACTGCGGGCCTTTGCGGCCAGGCTGCCGGAATCGGATCGCACCCAGCTGTTCGATTCGCTCAAACCCATTCTCGCGGGCGATGCCCTGCGAGCTCACTGTCAGGAGAATCCATGACGACGCCGACACCGGGAGCACCAGCTGCCTCGGACAAGATCGACGGCGCAGTTCTGAAGATCGCCAGCGTGGTCGTGCTCGGCGCCATCATGTCGATCCTCGACGTGACCGTCGTGAGCGTGGCGCTGCCGACGTTCATGACCGAGTTCGACGCGACCTACGCCACGGTTGCCTGGACGATGACCGCCTACACCCTGGCGCTGGCGACGGTCATCCCGGTCACCGGCTGGGCCGCGGACCGGTTCGGTACCAAGCGCCTGTACATCACGGCGCTGCTGCTGTTCGTGGGCGCTTCCGTGCTGTGCTCGATGGCCTGGAACATCGAGTCGCTGATCGGGTTCCGCGTGCTGCAGGGCCTCGGCGGCGGCATGCTGATGCCGCTGGGCATGACCATCATGACCCGGGCTGCGGGCCCGCACCGCGTCGGCCGCGTGATGGCCGTGCTCGGCATCCCGATGATGCTCGGCCCGATTGGTGGCCCGATCCTCGGTGGCTGGCTGATCGAGGCCGTGAGCTGGCACTGGATCTTCCTGATCAACGTGCCGGTCGGCGCGATCGCGCTGACGGCCGCGGTGCTGCTGCTGCCCAAGGACGACCCGAGCCCGTCCCAGTCCTTCGACTTCGTCGGCATGCTGCTGCTCTCTCCCGGTCTGGCGCTGTTCCTGTTCGGCGTGTCCTCGATCCCGGAGATGGGCACCGTGGCCTCGGCCCGGGTTCTGATCTCCGCCGGCATCGGTCTGGTGCTCGTGATCGCGTTCATCTTCCACGCGTTGCGCAAGAAGGAACACCCGCTGATCGACCTGCACCTGTTCAAGAACCGGAACCTGACCATCGCGGTGGTGACCTCCACGATGTTCGTGATCGCGTTCATGGGTGCCGGGCTGCTGTTCCCGAGCTACTTCCTGCAGGTGCGCGGAGAGAGCACGCTGGCGGCCGGTCTGCTGCTCGCGCCGCAGGGTATCGGCGCGATGCTGACGATGCCGCTCGCCGGCACCCTCGTCGACAAGATCGGTCCCGGCAAGATCGTGCTGGTCGGGCTCTCGCTCATCGCGGTCGGCATGGCGGTGTTCACCCAGGTGGGCTCCGACACCTCCTACGTGCTGCTGCTCGGCTCGCTGTTCGTGATGGGTCTGGGCATGGGCGGCACGATGATGCCGATCATGACCGCGGCCATGCAGACGCTCACCCACGAGACCGTCGCCCGTGGCTCGACGTTGATGAACATCGTCCAGCAGGTGGCCGGTTCGGTCGGTACCGCGACCATGTCGGTGGTGCTGACCAACCAGATGATGGACCGGCCGCTGGCCGGCCCGGCGACCGCGGCCCAGCACAGCCCGGAGATCGCGGCGCAGCTGCCGCCGGGGGCGATGGAGCAGGGTCTGAGCGCGGCGGCGGACGCCTTCGGCAACACCTTCACGGTGGCGCTGGTGCTGCTTCTGGTGACCCTGATCCCGGCGTTCTTCCTGCCGCGGCGCAGGCCCGTCGCGCTGGCAACCGACGAGTCCGCGGCGCCGGTGATGATGCACTGACCCACGCTCGACCGACGAACGGCCCGTCTCCCGCGAGGGGAGGCGGGCCGTTCGTCGTCCGAGCCCGCCACGGGCTCGGCGCCTGCGGGCATGACGCCGCGCGGTGTAACGATTCCGGCCGAATCGGGATTTCCAGAATGGAGGAACCACACTCCGGGCGTGGCTCCGCAAAGGTGTCGGACCTTGGCGATACCGTCTAACCACACGGACCGGACAGGGAAGAAGGCGCATCGTGGCGACCGAACCCGAACGTGACTGGCACTTCTACGCAGTGGTCGGAACCACCGTCCAGGGCGGGCACACCCTGGCTCGTTTCGGCCCGCAGCCCACCGCGATGGACGCGCTGCGCCTCGCCGTCCAGTCGGTCAACCACACTGCCTACTCACTGCTCGAACAGGGCGTCTGCGGTGACGCGTGCGCCGACCCCGGATTGCTCGAGCGGCTCCCGATCACCGACTTCACCATCGAGCGACGCAGCCCGGCGTCGGAGGTGCCGGACGAGAGCTGGGGGTTGTCCGGGGGCAGGCACCACCGGCGTTCGAACCGCCGCGCCGCCTGAAGGTCCGTCACTCCCGGGTCAGATGGAACCAGCGCGGGTTCGAATTACGCAGTGGCCGAGGCATTCCCGTTGTGTCTGCGGGGTCGTCGGCGTCGAGGGTCCAGTGTGCGAAGTGGCGTTCGATCTCGGCGTGCGCGGCCCCGCGGGGCAGGGGCCGGCGATGGCCTGGCCCGAAGGCGAACAACAGCAGCGAGGCGCCCGGCTCTGCGACGGCGGTGATCTCACGCGCGTAGTCGAGTCGCTGCGGAGCGGTCAGCCCGTGGAAGCAGCCGACGTCGAGCACGAAGCGGAAGCCGGATCCGGCCGCCGGTCCCAGCGTCGTCACGTCGCCGACCAGGAACGTGATGTCGACGCCCTCGGCGGCGGCTTTGCGCCTCGCGCGGTCGATCGCCAGCGGAACCGCGTCGACGCCTGTGACCTGCCAGCCGCGACCGGCCAGTTCGATCGAGTGGTCGCCGCTGCCGCAGCCGACGTCGAGGGCCTTGCCCGGCGCCCGGTGGACTTCCTCGTGGTCGAGGTACGTGCGTAGCTGGGCGCGGAATCCTGGTCGGGCCCGTTCCCAGGGCGTGATGCCGAGCCGGTAGGCCAGTGTGTATCCGAGGTTCATCGCTGCCTCACAGATCACTCGTGGCGACGCACCGTTGTCCAGGTCTGTCGTGCAATTCAGTGTGCGCGTGTCGAAAGCGCGGTGTCCAGGTCGGCGGGCGCGCGTAGAGTCCAGGAACGAGAACGTGTTCTATATTTGCCATCTGACAATCCCGTTCAATCCCTGGAGTTCACGACATGTACGAGTGGTCCGATACCGATCTGATGTTCCGCGACGCCCTGCGTGGGTTCATCGAGAAGGAGATCAAGCCGCACGTCGACAAGCTCGAGAGCGGTGAGCTGCCTCCGTTCGAGATCATCCGCAAGATGTACGCCACCTTCGGCATGGACGAGATGGCCAGCGAGGCGCTCGAGAAGGCGTTCGCGAAGGAGGAGGCGAAGGAGCGCGGCGAGGCGCTCCCCGAGTCCGGCGAGAAGGGCGGCGGCTTCAGTGGCGCCGGCAGCATGGGCGTGATCCTCAACAGCGAACTGGCGGGCGTGAGCCTCGGTCTGGTCGCGTCGATGGGCGTGAGCCTGGGCCTGACGGTGGGCACTCTGCGCAGCCGCGGCACCCTCGCGCAGAAGAAGCGCTGGATGCCCGAGCTCGTGACGATGGAGAAGGTCGGCGCCTGGGCCATCACCGAGCCGGACTCGGGCTCGGACGCGTTCGGCGGAATGAAGTCGTACGTCCGGCGCGACGGTGAGGACTACATCCTCAACGGACAGAAGACCTTCATCACGAACGGCCCGTACGCCGACGTCACCATCGTCTACGCCAAGCTCGACGAGGGCGACGCCTCCGTCGACCGCCGTGACCGCAAGGTGCTCGGTTTCGTGCTCGACAAGGGCATGGAGGGCTTCACGCAGAGCGCGCCGTTCAAGAAGATGGGTATGAACTCCTCGCCCACCGGCGAGCTGTTCTTCGACAACGTGCGGATCACCAAGGACCGGCTGCTCGGTGAGACCGAGAACCCGGCCAAGGGCGACGGCAAGGAGAGTGCGAAGGAGTCGTTCGCGGCCGAGCGGATCGGCATCGCCTCGCTCGCCCTGGGCATCATCAACGAGTGCCAGCGGCTGTGCATCGACTACGCCAAGAACCGCAAGCTGTGGGGCAAGGAGATCGCCCAGTTCCAGCTCATCCAGCTCAAGCTGGCCGAGATGGAGGTCGCGCGCCTCAACGTGCAGAACATGGTGTTCAACGCGATCGAGCGCACCGCCGCCGGCAACAAGGTGACGCTCGCCGAGGCGTCGGCGATGAAGCTGTACTCCTCGCGCGCCGCGACCGAGGTCGCCATGGAGGCCGTCCAGCTGTTCGGCGGCAACGGCTACATGGCCGAGTACAAGGTCGAGCAGCTCGCGCGGGATGCGAAGTCGCTGATGATCTACGCGGGCAGCAACGAGATCCAGGTGACCCACATCGCCAAGGGTCTGCTCGCCTGACCGACCGACTGTCTCGGGGCCCATCCGCGGTGCGGGTGGGCCCCGAGTGTCGTTCAGGCGCCCGATCGGTCGTCCGAGAGGGCTTCGACCCGCGCGCGCAGGGTCGCCTCGGTGTGCTTGATCGCCGTGCCGACGACCGGTTCGACGATCTTCGCGAGGGCCTTGCCTAGCAGGCCGCCTGGCAGGGAGTACTCGAAGTCGACGGTGAGCTCGGTGGCGCCGTCGGCGGTCGGCGCGAACCGCCAGGTCGACGAGTTGGAGATGCCGTCGATCGACTCCAGGCGGATCAGGCTGTCCTGCTCCCACGCGGTGATCTCGACTCGGGACCCGAGCGCCTTGGGGCCGATTTGCATGACGGCGTCGAACCTCGCGCCGAGCCCCCGGGTCTGCTCGCCGAGCGGCTCGAACCTCGTCACGCCGAACATCCAGGACGGCACGTTGCGGTAGTCGTCGACGAACGCGAAGCCGGCCTCGACAGGCACCCTGGCGACGGCGACGCGGTGAATATGGCCCATGACTCTCCTCGTGTGGCGGATCCCTCCAGACCCTGTTACCGACGGTAACGGTTACTTCGGCAGTTGGACAGTTGTTTGGGTGTCGAAATTGTGCGGAATTAGGGTGGACGCATGGACGGTCGTGAGCGGGATGTGCGGGGCAGGCCGCTCAACGCGCGGCCCCGCGACGGGCTGGGGCGGCCGCTGCCGCGGGGTTCCGTGGGCGTGCCGAGGATCTCCGAGGGGCAGGTCCGCACGCCGGGGGAGTCGGTCGCCGAGGCGCAGCGGCTGTTCGACGAGGGCATGCCCTTTCACGCCCACGAGGTGCTCGAGGACGCCTGGAAGTCGGCGCCGGAGTCCGAGCGGGCGCTGTGGCAGGGGCTCGCGCAGCTCGCGGTCGGGCTCACGCACCTGCTGCGCGGCAATGCGGTGGGTGCGCGCGCGTTGCTGGTGCGGGGTCGTGAACGGATCGCGGCCTACGCGACGGACGTGCCGTACGGGTTGGACGTGCCGGGCCTGCTCGGCTGGTCGGGCGGGGTGATCGAGGGCATCGACGCGGGCGCAGGGAGCACGGATGTCTCGATGCCGCGACTGCGCGCGTAGATCTGCCCTCGGCACGGCGGCGGCGTGGTGTGGACATGACGGCGGGCCCGAACCGCTGAGGGTCGGGC
>NZ_JBHZAH010000168.1:0-8351 GCF_042754225.1 Rhodococcus sp. NPDC059234 | reverse complement strand
GAGTTGCGCGGCGGACCCGGTCGGGCGGCGCGACGGCCGCTTCAGGCCGAGGCCGCCGGGGCTACCCGGCTACGCGAGCGCACGGCTCGGGCGGTGAATCCGAGCACCAGCGCCAGTCCGACCAGCGCGTAGAGCGTGAGGGTCACGACCGGCTGGGCCACCCCGGTGCCGTGGAAGTAGACGATGCTCCGCACGCCCTCGGTGCCCGCACCGGGGGTGATCCACCGGCCGATGGTCGCCCAGAAAGCGGGCAGCACGTTGGACCCGAATGCGCCGCCGGCGCTGGGGTTTCCGAGCACCACGAAGATCAGGATCGCCAGCGGGACCGCCAGGATCCCGACGGCCGCGCGCAGGCCCATGGTGAACAGGCCGGTCGCGAACACCACGCCGAAGCCGAGGAGGGACAGCGGCAGCAGGTGTCCGGTGAAGGTGCCGAGCAGGTTCGTCGTGATCAGCGCGCCGAGGAACCCGGACGCGGCGGCATATCCGGCCATGATCGCGATGTGCGCGCCCGCCTCTCGCAGGGTGCGGGGTGCGCCGATCATCAGCCCGATGGACGCGGCGAGCAGGTAGCCCCCGACCACCCATCCGATCGAGAGGTAGAAGCCGGACAGTCCGCGGTTGTCGTGCACGGAGACGGGTACCTCGTCGCGCACCACGAAGGTGCGGTGCTGGGCCGCGTCGGCCTTGGTGAAGATGCCCTCGAGCGCGCTGGCCGCGGAGGTGCCGGCGCCGCTGGCGGTGATCAGGGTGTCGGTGCCGGTGGGGCTGATCAGGTAGGCGCCCATGATCTCGCGGTCGTTGATCAGGTTCCTCGCCTCGTAGGTGTTGGCCAGCACGCGGGCCTGGACCGGGTGGCCGTCCGCCGCGTTGAGCTTGTCGGTGACCTGCTGGTCCACGCCGGCCGGCAGTCCCGCCTCGGCGATGATGCCGATCGGGATGTCGTGCGGGGTCGGCTGGTGGAACGCGGCGACGTAGCTGGTGATGAAGCCGAGTTGGAGCAGCAGGACGCCCAGCACGACGGCGACCATGATCTGGCGGGGGCTGTAGCGGTCGGTCGGGCTGGTGGACCGGTGCGGCTCGTCGACGGGGCTGGCGTCGAGGAGTTCGGGTGCCGGTGCGCTGGTGGTGGTCGTCATACGGGTGCTTCCTCGCTGTCGCGGTGATGCCTGATCCCGCAGTGAGCTGCCTGATCTGCGGAACCCTTGCCGATACTCTGGGTATTGAATACCGTAAGTATCGTGAAGCGGACGGGTCAAGCGTGAATTCGGACAGTTTCGGGAGAGCTGCGTCACCGCAGGCCCGCCCGACCCGCACGGAGGTGCGGCAGCGGCTGATGGCCGCCGCCGCCGACGAGTTCGCCGAGCACGGGTTCGTCGCCGCCCGGCTCACCGAGATCGCGCGGCGCGCGGGCTTCACCAAGGGCGCCGTCTACTCGAACTTCGAGTCCAAGCAGGACCTGTTCGCCGAGCTGTTCGCCGAGCGGTCGCTGGAACTGGCCGCCCGCGTCCTCGGGGAGATCGCCGGCCTCAGCGTCACCGATGCCGCCGGCCGCAGCGGCGCGACCATCAGCTCCTGGCTGGTCAGCGACCCGGGCTGGGCCCTGCTCGTGCTCGAGTTCGGAGTCCAGGCCGGCCGCGACCCGTCGCTCGCCCAGGCCTACCTGCGCGAGCGCAGGCGGTTGCGCGGGCAGATCGAGGAACTGCTGGTCGGGCGGGCCAACGAATGGGGCGTCGCCGACCGATTGGACGCGCACAACACCGCGATCACCCTGATGGCGCTCATCTCCGGGCTGATGCTCGAGCATGCGGTCGATCCGGAGCAGGTGGACCAGCGGGCGGTGCAGGCCGCCGTGTCGGGGCTGTTCGCGAACGCGCTCGCCCGCGCCTGACCCGACCGCTCCGGCGCCCGCGACGGCCCGGGCGCGATCTCCACCCGGGCCGGCACGAGTATGCCGTCGACTAGCCGACCCCAAGCGTGGTCACGTGGACGGACGGGATTCGGTCGGCCCAGGGCATTGCCCTCTCCAGATCGCCCGCCAGCGCGAGCAGGGTGGCCTCGTCGCCGTAGCGGCCGACGAACTGCATGCCGATCGGCAGCCCCGCACTCGACTGGGCCAGCGGCAGCGAGATCGCCGGATGCCCCGTCGCGTTGAAGAGGGAGGTGAACGCGCCGTACTCGAAGATCCGCTCGTACCAGCCGCGTGCGTCCAGCGAGGCGTCGTCGGCGTCGAGGCGGCCCAGTTCGACGGTGGGTGCGGCGGTGGTCGGCGTCAGCAACACGTCGTATCCGGTGAGGAAACGGGCGACCTCGCGAGTCGCCGTGTTGAACACCCGCTCCGCGGCGTAGATGTCGAAGGCCGACAGGGACTTTCCGTACTCGACGCAGGCCAGGGTGGTCGCCTCGAGGTGTTCCCGGCCGGGCGTGCACCCGAGTTGTGCCGCCGCCCCGGTCACGGCGTCGCCGAGGAAGCTGCACCACGCGTCGAGGTTCGCTCGGTCGAATGCCTCGGCATCGATGTCCGGTGCGGCCTCCTCGACGGTGTGGCCCATGTCGGCCAACTGCTGCGCCACCCGAGCCAGCGCGGCGACACTCTCCGGATCCACCGCCCGGCGCGGGTCGTCGGGGGTTGCGGAGAAGGCCACCCGCAGCGGCCGCGATCCGATGCCGGCGTGCTCGGCATAGCTGCGGTCCGGGGCCGGAAGCAGGTAGCGGTCGCCGGGTTCGGAGCCGTGCACCGCGTCGAAGAGCCGCGCACAGTCACGCACCGTGCGGGTGATCGCGAACTCCACTCCGAGGCCCATCAGCGGGTCGGCGAAGTCGGGACCGGGGGTGATCCGGCCGCGGCTCGGCTTGAGCCCGACCGCACCGCAGGCCGCGGCCGGGATCCGAATCGATCCTCCGCCGTCGTTCGCGTGCGCCATCGGCAGGGCGCCGGCCGCGACCAGCGCCGCCGAACCGCCGCTCGAGCCGCCGGCGCTGCGGGTGCGGTCCCAGGGATTGCGGGTGGGGCCGCCGTAGGCGAGGGCCTCCGTCGATGCGTTGAATCCCATCTCGGGCGAGCGGGTGGTCGCCATGGACGCGAGTCCGGCGCGGCGGAACCGTGCCATCAGGTGTGTGTCGTAGGGGTACGTGACGCCGTCGCCGAACATCCGGCTGCCGCTCCGTGTCGGCACGCCCTCGGCGTGGGCGATGAGGTCCTTGATCGCGAACGGAACCCCTGCGAAGGGACCGTCCTCGTCGCAGGCGAGTGGCGCGTCGTAGCGCGTGCCCGCGATCGCCGACAGGTGCGGATCCACCCGGTCGAGGGCGTCGGCCGCTGCGGCTCGGACCTCGGCGGCGGTGACCTGACGACTGCGAATGAGTTCGGCCAGCGCGGTCGCATCGTGTGCCGCGTACTCGGTGATGTTCACTGCGTCTCCTCGGTGCTGGTTGGTACCGGCACGGTAGAAGTCCGCAGGAGGTGCCACATCCGTCGATGTGGGGAGGTGAACGAGGTCCCGATGCGGCTATGTCCGGCGCATACTCCTGACATGAACGCGATCTCTCCGCGGGAACGTGTCGGAGCGGCGGTCCGACTGCGTACCGTCGCAGTGGAAGCCTCCGAGGCCGGAGACAGCCGGGCCGCCCGGCTGCTGTTCGCGCTCCGGGACGCGGTGCCGCACGACCACTCCGCACTGTCGCGGTGGGACCCCGTGACGAACCGCCACGAGACGACTGCGAGCTTCGGTTACCCGGGCAACGCGCTGCGGCTGATCAACGACGCGATGCAGGCGCTTCCGCAGTTCGCGGAGCTGAGCGCGGGCAGGATCCCGCTACGACTCCACGACATCGACGCGTCCAGTCGTCGCGGCGCGATCTTCGACGACGTGATCGCTGCGCAGGGGTACCGCGACGGGCTGAGTCAATGCCTGTTCGCGGCGGACGGCCGATACGTCGGGATGCTCAACCTGAGCAGCTACGCGGATGTGGACGATCAGTCGCTCGCGCTCGTCTCGATGGTTGCCGACACCCTGGCCGCGGCGATCGACCCGCTGGCGACGGTGGGCGGGACCGGAGCCAGGGTCGAGCGCGGCGAAGAGGCATTGGTGGTGGATCCGGCGGGGAGGATGCGCGCGTTGACCCCAGGAGCGAGTCCGGACCCGGTCCGCGCGTGGCTGCGCGCCGGAGCGAGGATGGGGGACGACGGCACCGGCGCGGCCGCGACCCTGGTCTCGGGGGACGGTGTCCACCGCGTGCGCGCCGAGCGGGTTCGGGCAGGAATTCTCGTGCGATACAAGAAGATTCCGGCGCCGGGTGAGCTCACGCTGCGGGAGATGGAGGTGCTCGAGTCGCTGTCGACGGGACACTCCAACGCCGCCGTCGCGCGGAGTCTGGGCGTCGGTAGCGCGACGGTCGCGACGCATGTCGAGAACATTCTGCGCAAGACCGGGTTGCCGAACCGAACCGCGGCGGCGGTGTACGCCGCGCGGCTCGGGCTTGTGGTCAGTCCCGGTACCCGTCCGCGGGACCGAGCATCCGCTCGATCCGGATCCGATTGATCTTGGCGAGCTCACCGAGCATCGTCTTGCGTTCGGCCTCGGCGGAATGGCCCAGCCGAGTGGTGACGTCGCGCAGCAGTTCGGCGGCGTCGCGGCCTGCGGCGCACCACAGATAGCGGTAGCCGAACTGCTGCTCGTAGCGCGCGCAGGCCGCGACGACGGCGAGCATGAGCGCCTCGTCGGGAGACCAGACCGCGCACTGCTCGAGCGCCGACGCGGTGGTCTGCGCCCGGCGGGCGACGCCGGGGTGGCACTGCAGCGCGGCGTCGACGTCCGCGTCGGACAGCTCGAAGAGTCCCGAGTCGGCGGCGGTGAACAGGTCCGAGCGCGACGAGTACGGCCGGCCGGCCGCGACGTGCCCGGCCCATGTCACCGAGCAGCAGCACTCGAAGAGGGCGTGGACCGCGCTGTGGTCGGGCAGGGCGTTGAACCGGTCGAGTCCGATTCCCTGGTGCAGCAGCATGGGCCACCTCCGGCTCTCGCGCGGGTCGCACTGCAGATTGTCCAATGTAGTCGCGGTCGGCAGCCAGCGATCGGTCAGCGAATTTTCACAGCCTTAACGTGCGGCCGGGCGGGTGGTTACTCTTGAGTAATGACCGAACACAGCTGGAACGCCTTCACCGTCGAGTGCAAGGACCACGTCGCGCAGGTGACCCTCATCGGTCCGGGCAAGGGCAACGCCCAGGGGCCCGACTTCTGGAGCGAGCTGCCGCAGATATTCGCGCAGCTCGACGCCGACCCGGAGGTGCGGGCGGTCGTGCTCGCGGGCGCGGGCAAGAACTTCTCATTCGGTCTCGACCTCGCGGCGATGGCGCCGATGATGGGCCCCGCCCTCGCCGACAAGGCGCAGGCGGCGCCGCGCACCACCTTCCTCGGCGACATCAAGAAGATGCAGGCCTCGATCAACGCGGTCGCGGACTGCCGCAAGCCCGTCGTCGCGGCCGTCCAGGGCTGGTGCATCGGCGGTGCGCTCGATCTCATCTCCGCGGCCGACGTCCGCTACGCGAGCGCCGACGCGAAGTTCAGCATCCGTGAGGTCCGGGTCGCGATCGTCGCGGACATGGGCAGCTTCGCCCGACTGCCCGCGATCATCGGCGACGGGCACCTGCGTGAGCTCGCGCTCACCGGCAAGGACATCGACGCCGCACGGGCGGAGAAGATCGGCCTGGTCAACGACGTGTTCGCCGATGCTGACGCGGTGCTCGCGGCCGCGCACGCCACCGCCGCGGAGATCGCCGCGAACCCGCCGCTGGTGGTGCAGGGCGTCAAGGAGGTGCTCGACCACAGTCGCAAGCCCGCCGTCGACGACAGCCTCCGCTACGTCGCGGTCTGGAACGCGGCCTTCCTCCCGTCGGAGGACATCGGCGAGGCCATGGCGGCCGTCTTCCAGAAGCGTGCCCCCGAGTTCAAGGGACGCTGACCCCTCCTCGACAGCGGTGAGGGGCACCGTCGACCGGTCAGGCCGAACGATGGTTCCCCTCACCCGGAGCGGGCGGCCAAAGCGGCGGTAAACGCCGTGTTTTCGGTTGCCCGAGTGGCCGCGTTGCGCACATACTTGCGGGCATCAAGTAGTTGAATGACGCACGCAAGGAGTCGAACATGACGCCCGAAGAGGTTGAACCTCTCGCGGACGAGATCGGCAATTACCTGGTCCGCCTCCAGCGGGTTCGCGACCGGACGATCGCACACGCCAAGTCGACCGACGGCATCGATCCGGCCGCATACGCCTGCCTGTTCCGGCTGATCAACGACGGGCCGATGCGGTCCGGGACGCTGGCCGAGGCGATGTACACCGATCCGTCGACGGTGAGCAGGCAGGTCGCGCAGCTGGTCGAACGCGGTCACGTCGAGCGCCAGGCCGACCCGACCGACGGCCGGGCCAGCGTCCTGGCCGTCACCGACTCGGGTCGCGCGGCCGCGGGTCGGATCCGCGCGCTGCGGAACGAGAAGCTCGGTCGGCTCCTCGCCGACTGGCCGCTGCAGGATCTCGAGGACTTCGCCCGGTTGATGGACCGGTTCGTCACCGACTACGAACTGGCGCGCCCGACCTTCGCGGCCGTCGAACCCGGAACGAGGACCGCACGATGAGCAATGCGACCGACCCCACCGCGGACGTCGAGAATGTCACGCAGGAAGGGGTGTTCAGCCACCGGGAGATCCTGGTGATCCTCTCCGGCCTGATGCTCGGCATGTTCCTCGCCGCGCTCGACCAGACGATCGTGTCGACCGCGATCAGGACCATCGCCGACGACCTCAACGGCTACTCGCTGCAGGCCTGGGTCACCACCGCCTACCTGATCACCGCGACGCTGGCCACGCCGCTGTACGGCAAGCTCTCCGACATGTACGGCCGCAAGCCGTTCTTCATGGCCGCGATCATCATCTTCGTGCTCGGCTCGTTGCTGTGCACGCTGGCCCAGTCGATGTACATGCTCGCGGCGTTCCGTGCGTTCCAGGGCCTCGGCGCCGGCGGCCTGATGTCGTTGGCGCTGGCCATCCTCGGGGACATCGTCGGTCCGCGTGAACGCGCCAAGTACCAGGGTTACTTCCTCGCCGTCTTCGGTACCTCCAGCGTGCTCGGCCCGGTGCTCGGCGGCCTGCTCGCCGGCCAGAGCTCGATCCTCGGCATCGACGGCTGGCGCTGGGTCTTCCTGGTCAACGTCCCGATCGGGATGTTCGCACTGGCCGTGGTCTACCGCGTCCTGCACCTGCCGAAGGTGCGCAAGCCCGGCGTGCGGATCGACTGGTGGGGCGCGCTGGTGCTCGCGATCGGCATCGTCCCGCTGCTGATCGTGGCCGAACAGGGCCGCGAATGGGGTTGGGGGAGTACCGCATCGGTGAGCTGCTACGTCATCGGCGTCGTCGGCGTGATCGGCTTCGTGTTCGTCGAGAAGAGCATGCGTGACGCGGCGCTGATCCCGCTGCGGATGTTCCGCAACTCCACCTTCGCGCTCGGCGTGGTGATCTCGATCGTGGTCGGCGCGGCCATGTTCGGTGGCATCTCGCTGCTGCCGCAGTACCTGCAGGTGGTCCGAGGGTCGAGTCCGACCCTCGCCGGGCTGCAGATGCTGCCGATGGTGCTCGGACTGATGATCGGATCCATCACCTCCGGTCAGCTGATCGCGAAGACCGGGCACTACCGGATGTTCCCGCTGATCGGCGCGAGCATGCTGACGCTCGGCATGTTCCTGCTGCACTTCGTGCAGGCGGACTCGCCGCTGCCGCTGGTGATGGTGTTCATGCTGATCACCGGATTCGGGCTCGGCAACCTGATGCAGCCGCTGACCCTGGCGATCCAGAACGCGCTGCCCCCGCAGGACATGGGAGTGTCGACCGCCGCCGCGACGTTCTTCCGGCAGATCGGCGGCACCCTCGGTGTCGCGGTGTTCCTGTCCATCCTGTTCTCGCAGCTCACCCCGAACATCACCAGCCAGTTGCAGTCCGCCGCACACGATCCGGCCTTCCAGCAGGCGGTCGTCGAGGGCGCGCACAGCGCGAACCCCGCCGACGTCGCGCTGGCCACCGGGCTGGCGAGTCACGACACCTCGACGGCGGCAGGCGTGCTGCAGGACAGCTCCGTGATCCAGCAGCTCAGCCCCGCCCTGGCCCAGCCGTTCAAGGTCGGGTTCGCGGACTCGATGTCGGTGGTGTTCCTGACGGTCACCGTGATCGCACTGATCGCGCTGGTTCTGGTCGCGTTCTGGAAAGAGGTGCCCCTGCGGGTGGGCGGCGGCCTCGCCGCCTCGGCCGCCGCTCGCGACGCCGACACCGAGGACTAGCCGTGCCGGGACGTCCGCGCCAGTCGCGGGC
>NZ_JBHZAH010000167.1:0-8424 GCF_042754225.1 Rhodococcus sp. NPDC059234 | reverse complement strand
CTCGCGCTCGAACTCGGCCGTCGCGGTGGCGGGGTCGGCGCGGCCGCGCTGTGCGGTGGTGGTGGTCAGGGCGACGCGCTGATCATCCGGGTGCCGCGGTCGTGACCGACTCGAGCGACGGCCGCTTCGACGCCGGACTGGGCATCCGCCGCGAGGTAATGGGGGACGACTTCGTAGACCGCGCGCTGACCCGTGACCTCGGCACCGACAGTGAAGCATTGCAGCGGCACATCACCGAGACGGTGTGGGGATCGGTCTGGACCCGGGACGGACTGAGCCGACGCGACCGCAGCCTGCTGAACCTGGGCATGCTGACCGCCCTGCGTGCGGAATCGGAGTTGCGCGGGCATGTCCGCGGCGCGCTGCGGAACGGCCTGACCCGCGGGGAGATCAGCGAGGCGATCATCCACACGAGCGGCTACTGCGGGGCGCCCGCGGCGCTGGCCGCGATGCGGGTGGTGCAGGAGGTTCTGACCGAGGAGTTGGGGCCGATGCAGGCCGACTGACCGACGCGGGTCGGCGATTCTCCGGCTCCCCGGACGGGGTGTTGGAGAATGGACCGCATGGGATCGCTACAGCCGCAGTGGGTGCCGTCGGACGAGGACGTCGAGGGTGCGCGCATCACCGACTTCGCGTTGTGGGCCGAGGGCCGGTTCGGAGTCAGCGTGCCCGACTATGCCGCGCTGTGGCAGTGGTCGATCGACGACCTCGACGAATTCTGGCTGGGGGTGTGGGAGTACTTCGAGGTGCAGTCGACCACCCCGGTCGGGACGGCGCTGCGGGACGAGGCCATGCCGGGCGCACAGTGGTTCCCTGGCGTCCGGACGAACTACGTGACGCAGGCGTTCCGGCACGAGACCCGGCATCGCCCGGCGATCCGGTACTCCGGCGAGGACCCCACTGCCGACACCGAGATGTCCTGGGCCGAACTGCGCCGCCAGGTCGGTGCGCTTGCAGCGACCCTCCGTTCGCACGGCGTCGGACCCGGTGACCGGGTGGTGGGGTACCTGCCGAACGTCCCCGAGGCGGTGACCGCCTTCCTCGCCGTCGCGAGCATCGGCGCGATCTGGGCCGCTTGCGGACAGGACTACTCCGCGCACGCGGCACTCGACCGCCTCGGTCAGCTCGAGCCGACGGTGCTGATCGCCGCGGACGGTTACCGGTTCGGCGGCAAGGAGCACCCGCGCGACGCGGAGATCGAGCAACTGCGCGCCGGCTTGCCGAGCGTGACGCTGACGGTGCGCGTCGACCGACTCGGGCACGCGGCCGCGCCGACTTCGGACGCGACGATCTCATGGGCGGCCGCGACTGCGGGGGATGCGCCGCTCGAACCGGTCGACGTGGAGTTCGACCATCCCCTGTGGGTGGTGTTCTCCTCGGGTACCACCGGCCTGCCGAAGGGCATCGTGCACGGCCACGGCGGGGTGGTGCTCGAGCACCTCAAGTCGCTGGCGCTGCAGCTGGACGTCGGGTCGACCGACACCCTGTTCTGGTACACCAGCCCGAGCTGGATGATGTGGAACTTCCAGGTCGCCGGGCTGCTCGTCGGCGCGACCGTCGTCTGCTACGACGGCAGCCCGTCCTATCCGGAGACCGATTCGCTGTGGGCTCTCGCCGCCCGGCACCGGGCCACCGTGCTCGGGACCAGCCCCGGCTACGTGCTGGCCTGCGCGAAGGCGGGCGTCGTCCCGCGCCGTGACCACGACCTGACCGCGCTGCGGGCGGTCGGCATCACCGGTTCCACTCTGCCGGCCTCGTCCTCCCTGTGGCTGGCGGAGAACGTCGGCACCGCGGTGGTGTCGATCAGCGGTGGCACCGACGTGGTGTCGGCGTTCGTCGGTGGCGCCCGGACGGTCCCGGTGTGGCCGGGTGAGCTGTCGGCGCCGTGCCTCGGCGTCGCGCTCGACAGCTACGACGAGTCCGGTCACCCGGTGCGCGGGGAGGTCGGGGAGTTGGTGATCACCCGGCCGATGCCGTCGATGCCGGTGCGGTTCTGGAACGACCCGGGCGGCGCGAGGTATCACGACGCCTACTTCGACACGTATCCCGGCGTGTGGCGGCACGGGGACTGGATCACCATCACCGAGCGAGGCAGCGTTCTGGTGCACGGCCGCTCCGACTCGACCCTCAACCGCAACGGCATCCGGATGGGTAGCGCCGACATCTACCAGGCCGTCGAGGGGCTCGACGAGATCTCGGAGGCGCTGGTGATCGGCGCCGAACAGCCGGACGGGGGCTACTGGATGCCGCTGTTCGTGGTGCTGGCCGAGGGCGCGGTTCTCGACGACGCGTTGCGCGAGCGGATCCGCGCGGTCATCCGCGAACAGGCCTCGCCGCGGCACGTGCCCGACGAGATCATCGCGGCGCCCGGCGTCCCGCACACCCGGACCGGCAAGAAGCTCGAGGTCCCGATCAAGCGGATGTTCCAGGGTGCGGACCCCGACAAGATCGTCGACCGGACCGCGATCGACGCGCCGGAACTCGTCGATTGGTACGCGGCCCAGAAGCGCTGACCTGGCCGGATCCCTATTGCATCGCATGCTGTAACGAAAGTTTGTGAACTTCGGCACAATTTGCACGGCGCTCCAATACGCTGCTGCCAAGTCGGGCGGCGGCATCTGCCAGGACCGGGGGTGAGCGGGCAGTCGCCGCTCGATTCGGTCGAGCAGAGCAGGGCGTCCGAGACGTAGCTGCGACATGCAAAGGACGCGCCGTGCATCTGAAGAAACTCGCCCCTGCGATCGCCACACTCGCCTCCGTCAGTCTGATCGTCGCCGGCTGTAGCAACGACAGCAACGCGGAGTCGGCCGGGAACGCTGCCACAGGGACCCCGATCAAGGTCGGGCAGATCGTGCCCATCGAGGCGCCGGGCCTCGCCGCCACCAGCTACGCCGCCGGCACCGTCGCCTCGGTCGACGCGTTCAACGCCCGGGGCGGTGTGAACGGGCGTCCGCTCGAACTGGTGCAGTGCGACTCCATGGGCGATCCGAACAAGGAGGTCGACTGCGCGAACAAGATGGTCTCCGAGGGGGTCGTCGCGACGCTCGCGGACTTCGCACCGGCCAACAACGACGCGACGTCCCAGGTTCTGCTGACCGCCGGTATCCCCCGGATCGGGTTGAACCCGCTGAACATCGCCGACTTCACGGCGACGAACGTGTTCACACCGTTCTCCGGCTCGCTGCTCAACCTGTACGGGATGATCGACATGCTCGTGGCGCAGGGCAAGACCAAGCTCACCCTGATGCGCCCCGACGTGCCGGTCGCCGCGATGCTGACGCAGCTGCTCGGGCCCGCCGTACAGGCGAAGGGCGCGCAGATCGTCAACGATGTCGCCGTGGGCGCGAGCGCGACCGACTACACCCAGTTCATCGCCGCCGCCGAACGCAACGACGCGCAGGGCGTGATCATGGCGCTGGTCCCGGCCCAGTCCACCCAGATCGCGCAGTCGTTCGAGCAGATCGGATCCAAGCTGGCCTTCACGCTGGGGTCCACCACGTTCTCCCAGGCCGACCTGCAGGACCTCGGCACCTTCGCCACCTCCTCGACGTACACCGGCCCGGTCCCCGCGCCCTCGTCGAGCACCGACACCTTCCCCGGAATCAAGGAGTTCCTGGCGGACATGGATAAGTCCGGCAAGAAGGATCTCGAGCGGGAGAACCTCGTCGGCGACGAGATGTTCCCGTGGTTGGCGGTCCGGGCCTTCGGCGAGGTGGCGAAGGGCCTCGGGGCGGGGATCAACACCAGCACCGTCATGCAGGGATTCGAGAACGCCAAGGACCTCGACATGGCCGGACTGGTCCCGGCCTGGACGCCGGGCGCGGTCGAGCCGTTCGGGATCTTCCAGCGGGTCTCGAACACGATGATGTACCGGATGAAGTTCGACGGTGACGTCGTGGTCACCGATCCGACGCAGTACGACCTGCGCACCCCCTGATTCGATCCCACCCTGGAGTCTGACGAATGACTGAGTTCCTGCAGTTCGCGATCCTCGGGCTGGGCGCGGGCTCCGCCTATGCGCTCCTGGCGCAAGGCATCGTGCTGGTCTACCGCGGCTCCGGGGTGGTGAACTTCGCCCAGGGCGCAATCGCGATGGTGGCGGCCTACGTCTGTCTGGAAACCCTTCAGCGCGACCATGACTGGGGTTTGCTGCCGGCCTTCCTGGTGGCGGTTGTGGTGGCCGGACTGATCGGCCTGGCATTTCAGCTACTGGTGTTGCGGTGGCTCACGAACGCCGCGCCGATCGTCCGGCTGGCCGCCACCCTCGGCCTGATGGTGATCCTGCAGGCGGGGGTGCAGCAGTACTACGGCGCCAAGTCGATCCGGGTGCGGACCTTCCTGCCCGACGACGCGTATCACTGGGGAAGTGTCGTGGTGCAGCAGGATCGGCTGATCCTGCTGGGCATCGCGGTGGTGTCGACGGTGGTGCTCTGGGCGTTCACCCGGTTCACCCGGGTGGGCCTGGCCATCACCGCGGCTGCCGAGCACGAGCGTGCCGCTGCCGCGCTCGGTTGGTCCCCGCAGCGGCTGGCCGCGCTGACCTGGACCATCGGCGGTGCGCTTGCCGGTGCGGCCGGAATCCTGGTGGCGCCGTTGACCGGACTCACTCCGTCGGCCTTCGTGGTGATCGTCACGGTGTCGGCGCTTGCCGCGGCACTGCTCGGCGGTTTCCGCTCCTTCCCCCTCACCCTGCTCGGCGGCTTGCTGCTCGGCGTGGGCGAGAGCCTGGTCGTCCTGTACCAGGACGACCTGCGCGACCTGTTCGGTATGGAGACGCTCACCGGCATCAACCGGGCTGTGCCGTTCGCGGTGATCCTGGTGGTGCTGGTGGTGCGGGGGAAGGGGCTGCCGTTGCGCAGCCATGTCTCCGAGCGACTGCCTCGGCTCGGCTCCGGTGAGATCCGTTGGGTGGGTATCGCACTCGCGGTGCTGGCGGCCGGAGGCGTGATCCTGGCCGGCGGCGACTGGCTGCGGTCGCTGATGCTCACGCTCGCCGCGGCGGTGTTCCTGCTCTCGATCGTGGTCCTGACCGGGTTTGCCGGCCAGCTCTCGCTCGCCCAGTACACCGTCGGTGGCCTCGGCGCGCTGTTCGCCGCGCGCCTCGTCGGCCAGGCCGGCTGGCCGCTCGTCCCCGCCGCGCTGGTGAGCGTGGTTGCAGTGGTCGCGATCGGCGTGCTGTTCGCGCTGCCGGCGCTGCGAACACGGGGTGTCAACCTGGCCGTGGTCACCCTGGGGCTCGGGTTCACGATCCAGGAGATGGTGTTCAACAACCCGACCCTCACCGGGGACAAGCTCGAGGGTTCGGTGAAGATCTCACAGCTGAGCCTGTTCGGGTTCGACGTGACGCCGTCCCGGTACCCCGAGCGGTGGGCTCTGCTGTGTCTCGTGGCCCTGGTCGTGTGCGGTCTGATGGTCGCGAACCTGCGGCGCTCGCGCACCGGCCGGCGGCTGATCGCGGTGCGCACCAACGAGCGCGCCGCGGCCTCACTCGGCATCAGCGTGTTCGCCGTCAAGATCTACGCCTTCGCGCTCGCGGCAGGGTTGGCCGCGGTGGCCGGCATCCTGCTCGGCCTGCGCAACTCCGCCGTCACCTATCTCGAGTTCAACGTGTTCGCCTCCATCAATGCCGTGGTCCAGACGGTGACCGGCGGTCTCGGGTTCGTGCTGGGCGGCATCATCGGTGCGCTGCTGGCGCCCGGGGCCCTGTTCAGCCGGCTGATGGCGAGCGGGTCGAGCAGCGCGGCCCTGTCCATGATGCTCGGCGGCGTGATCCTCATCGTCATCCTGCTCACCAACCAGAACGGGATCGCGGACGTGGCCTCCCGCCTGGTTCGGGCGATCCCCGGGCTCCCGGCCCTTGCCGCGGTGCGGGCACGCGCCCGGGGCCGCGCTCAGGAACTCTCGGACGAAGTGCCGACCGGCTCGGTCGCCCCGACGCCCCTGTCGGTGCGCGGTCTGACGGTGCGGTTCGGCGGCGTCACGGCCGTCGACGGAGTCGACCTCGACATCGAGCCCGGCCAGGTGGTGGGCCTGATCGGGCCGAACGGGGCAGGCAAGACCACGGTGATCGACGCGATCACGGGATTCGTCAGCCCCGCGGCGGGACAGCTGACACTGGGTGATCAGGACATCAGTGCCTGGTCGACCGCGCGGCGGTCGAAGGGCGGCCTCCGTCGGTCCTTCCAGTCGCTCGAACTGTTCGAGGACATCACGGTCGGCGAGAACATCCACGCCGGAGCCGACGAGGCCACCTGGCGTACGTGGCTCACCGACCTGATCCGCCCGGGCCGCCATCCGCTCTCGCCGAGTGCGTCGACGGTCGTGCGGGACTTCGAGCTCGAGAACGACCTGGAGGTGTTGCCGGGCGAGCTGTCGTACGGTCGGCGCCGGCTGGTGGGCATCGCCCGCGCGGTCGCCTCCGCCCCGTCCGTGATCCTGCTCGACGAGCCGGCGGCCGGACTGGACGACGCCGAGAGTCGCGAACTTGCAGTCGCCATCCGGCACCTTGCCGTGCAACGCGGGGCGGGTGTGCTCCTCATCGAACACGACATGGGCCTGGTGATGTCCACCTGCGATCGGATCGTGGTGCTCGAGGCCGGCCGGGTGATCGCGGCCGGCACGCCGGAGGAGATCGCCGCGAGCGCGGCGGTCCGCGACGCCTACCTGGGCACCGAAGACGACACAACGGAGGTAGCGCGTTGACCATCACGAGTGAGAAGACGGTGGCGTCCGAGGTCGTCCTCGAATGCCGCGGCTTGAGCGCGGGGTACGCGGGCGCCGTGGTCTGCCGCGACCTCGACCTCACGGTGAAGTCCGGGGAGGTGGTGGCGCTCATCGGCGCCAACGGTGCCGGCAAGTCCACCACCATGCTCACCGTGGCAGGCGAACTGGCCCCGATCTCGGGCGAGGTGTCTGTGCTCGGCTCCGGGCGGCGCTCCTCGCTCTCGGCGCTGGCGCGGCGAGGCCTGAGCTACGTGACCGAGGAACGCTCGGTCATCATGGGCCTCACCGCGTCCGAGAACCTCAAGCTGGCCGGAGTGTCCGCGGACGCCGCGTGTGAGGTCTTCCCCGAGCTGCGGGCCCTGCTCGGGCGGCCTGCCGGCTTGTTGTCCGGCGGCGAACAACAGATGCTCACCCTCGCCAGGGCCCTGGCCCGGAATCCGCGTCTGTTGCTGGCCGACGAGCTGTCGCTGGGCCTGGCGCCGCAGATCGTCCAGCGGCTGCTGGCCGTCGTGCGAGCTGCCGCGAACGAGCGCAACGTCGGTGTCCTGCTGGTCGAACAGCACGTGAGGCAGGTGCTGACGGTCGCTGACCGGGTGTACGTGATGCGTCGTGGTCGGGTGATGCTCGAGGGCACGGCCGACGAGATCGGTGCCGATCTGGATGCTGTCCAGCGTGCATATCTGTCCGCTTCGATCGACGCGGTGGACGGCGGGTAACGGCCAATTCGGTCAACTCTTGTACCGTTGGGGATTCGTCGGGCCAGGTCAGCGCCTGCCCAACTCGACTTCAGCAAGGGGTGACAGTGGCAGCGGGTGCGAAATCGTCGGTGGTCCGGGTGCCGAAGGCGGGCGAACTGGTCGCAGCGAGCCTGCGCAGGCGGATCATCACCGGGGAACTCGAGGTCGGCGACCCGCTGCCCAACGAGGCCACCCTCATGGAGCAATTCGGGGTGTCGCGGCCGACCTTGCGTGAGGCCTTCCGGATCCTCGAGTCCGAGTCGATCATCACGGTCCTGCGTGGTGCCCACGGTGGGGCCCGGGTGCTCGCACCGGACGCCTCGGGCGCGGCGCGGTACACGGGACTACTGCTGCAGTACCAGGGTGTTCCCCTGGTCGACGTCTACCGGGCGCGGGCCTCGCTCGAGGTCACCGCGGTGGGGATGCTCGCCGCCGGACACGAGGGAAACGAGCTGGACACCTTCGCCGGCCTGCTCGAGGCCGGCGCGGATCTGGTGGACGACCCGGCGGCGTTCGCGCGCCACGACGTCGACGTGCACCAGGCGCTCATCGACCTCGCGGGCAATCAGACTCTGGCGGTGCTGGCCGGCATGCTCGTGCACATCATCGACGCCCACAACGCCCTGTTCATCGCGGCGCACGGCGGGAACAGCGAGCGGCCCGCCGCGCGTGCCGCACACCGCGCCTACCTGAAATTGCTCGGCCTGATGCGTGAGGGCGACGCGACCGGCGCGCAGGAGTTCTGGCGCAAGCACCTCGATGCGATCGAGAAGTACATGATCGGGGACTCCGACACGACGCTCGTCGAGGTGCTGTCCTAGCGATCTGTCGACCTCAGCCGGGGATCGGGATCACCAGCGGCGGCAGTCCGGGGATCTCCACCCGAACCTGAGGCGGCGGTGGTGGTGGCGGCGGAGGGGCCGCCACCACCACCGGAGCGGGCGGCGGCGCGGGTGGCGGACGC
>NZ_JBHZAH010000166.1:0-8499 GCF_042754225.1 Rhodococcus sp. NPDC059234 | reverse complement strand
GAGAACCGGCGGCGGGAGTCGGTCCGCTCGGCTGCCGATCGCGTGGCGGGCACAGCGCATCCGATCGCCGCGGACCGAGTTCGCCCCGCCGCCAACGGCGGTCGGGGCGATCTCGGCGGCGGTCAGCGCTCCGCGTCGACCGGGTGGCCCTGGCCGTTCGACGACTGCTGGTTCAACGGCTTCTGGATGGACGGGACCACCAGCGCGGCGAGGCCGCGGGCGAGTGCCTTCGCCATGTCGAAGACGTCGAAGTAGTCGCGCCACACGGTGAGACGGCCGGCTCGGACTTCGAACCGCCCACACACCCAGAACTGCGCACGGAACCGTCCGACGCGCAGCTCGTCGACCCGTTCGGTCAGCACGACGGCTCCGTCGGCGGCACTGTTGACCATCTGCACGGCGAAACCCATGAACGGCTTGTCCAACTGCCGCAGCACGAAGGCAGTCTGGCGGCGGCCACGCGCGGTCGGGAACCCGACGTTGGTGTAGACGATGTCGTCGTCGACCAGGTCGAGCGCTCCCCGGATGTCACCCCCGGACAGACGGTCCAGGAACTGGGTAACTACGTCGACGGGCTCCATGGGGTCTCCTCTTCTCGATCGTGTAGCGCTGATCGGACGCCGTCAGCCGGCGTTCTGGGACCCCTCGTTGCCCGAGGTTCCGCGCAGCTTGCGCCACTGCGTGGTGACGAGGTACTTGACGAGCAGGCCGTAGTTGCGGAGCTTTTCCATGATGGGTTCCTCTTCTTGTTGGGTGGATCTTCGGTTCAGTGTCACAGATCCCATTGCACGGCAAGCTCGTTGGGACCCCGGAGTGCGACGCCGACCTGGCTGGTGACCTTCGCGCGGTCCGCGGCACCCTCCTGCAGGCGCAGCCCGGGGAGGCGTTCGAGGAGGGCGGTGAGGGCGGTTTCGAGTTCGGCGAGGGCGAGCCAGTTGCCGGCGCAGCTGTGCGCGCCCTGACCGAAGGAGAGCATCGCGGTCTTGCGGCGGGTGATGTCGAAGCGGTGCGGGTCCGACCACTGGTCGGGGTCGCGATGGGCGGCGTTGACCGAGAAGATCATCGGCGTCAGCGCCGGGATTTCGATGCCGTTCCACGTGGTCGCCTCCGGGCAGGCGCGGGGCAGCAGTCCGACGGGCGGCTCCCAGCGCAGTCCCTCCCAGACCGCCCACAGCGCGTGCTCCTTCAGATCGGAGCGCAGGATCGCCATCTGGTCGTCGTGGGTGAGCAGTGCCGAGAGGGTATTGCCGAGCGCGAGCATCGTGGTGTCGGCCCCGGCCGGGAACAGCAGCCGCAGGAACGAGAGCACCTCCTCGTCGCTGAGGGTCGCGCCCTCGAGCTCGTCGTCGTCGTGCACCGTCTCGGTGACGAGGGTGGAGATGAGGTCGTCACCGGGGTTGCGACGGCGTTCTGCGAGGATCGGGGTGAGCAGGTCGGTGAACTCCTGCGAGGCGCGCATCGCGGCCTCCGGGTCGAACGGGAAGTAGAACAGGTCGTGGGCCCACTTGTGCACCTGAGCCTCGTCCGTCACCGGCAGCCCGATCAGTCGGCTGATCAGCAGCACCGGATAGCGGGTGGTGAACTCGGCGACGAGGTCGGCGGTGCCGCGGTCGGCGAACCGGTCGATGAGCTCGTGCGCGAGCGGCTCGAGCAGCGGGGTGATGTACTCGGCGACCACCTTGCGGCGGAACGGCGGAGAGATCAGCGACCGGTTCTTGCGATGCTCGGCACCGGCCATGCACTGCAGGGTCTTGCCCAGCACCGGACCGGTGGTCATCGGGTAGATCGCCGAGGCAGGGAAAGTCTCCTCGTCCTTGAACGCGGCCGTGACCAGCTCGTGAGTGAGCAGCAGCACCGCGCGCACCCCGGCGAACGGCACGACCGCGTAGGGCTTCTTCGAGCGCAGCTCCTCGAGAACCGCGTGAATGTTCGGGTTGTCCTCGAAGGCGAAGTCGACACCCTCGATGTCGAAGCTGTCGAGAACGGATGGTGTGGTCACCGGCACTCCTCAGGCTGATACGAATACCGGGATGCGAATATTCGTATGATGCGATACGCTTATTTGTATTGCGCCCGAGGGTAGGAGCATTCATGGCAGATGACAAGAGCGGTGCCACCAGCCCGTCGCCGCCCACGGACCGAGTCGTGTCCATCGTCGAGATGCTCGTCGCGCTCGACGGGCCGGCGACGTCCGCCGACCTGGCAGACGCACTCGGGCTGAGCCGGTCGACCGTCGGGTCGATCCTGAGTGCACTGCGCGAGCGAGGCTGGGTGCGCCGGCTGGCGGATCTGACCTACGCCCCGGGTCCGGCACTGGCCGGCGTCGCCGAGAAGGCCCGCGGGAAGCTCCCGGTGCCCGACGGACTGACCGGGCGGATCGAGGACCTCGCCGCCCGCGTGGGTTGCGGCGCCGCACTGAGCCTCGTCGAGGACGGACGGTTGGTCTTCGTCGCCATGACCGAGGGCCTCGGCCACATCCCGGCGGGCATCGAGGTGGGCCTGCGACTGCCCATGCAGGCACCGGGCGGCGCAGCCGTCGTCGCGGTCTCGGATCGAGCACTCCAACAGCGATGGCTCGACACCGTCCCCGCCGATCGCCGAGCGCAGCTCACGCGGAGCCTGGCGCAGATCGCCGAGGACGGCGTCGGGGTGTGGGGCGCCGACGCCGCCGACATCGATCGGATCGACGTTCTGGCGCAGGTGGTTTCACATCTCTCGGCCGATCCAGCGAGCCAGCGGCTCCGGGACAGCGTGCAGGCGATCATCACCGACACCAGCGGACACCTCTACGACCGTGCCACTCTCGCGTCCGACCGCCACCTGCCGATCAGCTACCTGTCCGCGCCGGTCTTCGATTCGGCCGGGGAACCGTTGTGGGAACTGCAGATCGGCCCACTCAGGTCTGCCGTCTCCGTCGGCGAGCGCGAGCACTATGTTCGTGAAATAACCTCGACTGCAAGAGAACTCAGCGCCTGGGATGCCTGACTCCCCTTGGCGGCGACCGCGCCGACTCAGTGACCGGCGCTCTCGACACGCTGGCCGACGGTGTGCTGCACCACCCCCGTCGGATTCCAGGGGACGATCTGGTCGACCGATCGTTGGAGGTCGCCGAGCGGCGGAAGGTCACCCGGGCTCGTCACGTCGACGACGACGGTGTCCGACTGCAGAGTCACCATGTAGACCAGCGCCGCGGGCGTGTCGCTCAGCCACTGCTCCGTGGCCGTTCGCACCTGACCGGCCCAGATGCTGGAGAGAGAATTGAGCACCATCGGGATGACGACGATGACGAACGCGACGGCGAGCGCGAGATACGCCCGACCCCACCTCCGGGCGTCGGAGGTCTCGGCCGCGTCGCGGGCATAGCCCGCGAACATGAGGACCGCCGTGCAGGCGATGACGAGCGCAAGCACGTTCGACAGAAACAGCACCATCGCGCCGAGCGCGAGCGAGGGGGCGCCCGAGCCGAGGCACACACCGACCACACCCAACGGCGGCACCAACGAGATCGCGATCGCCACGCCGGGAAGTACGTCCCCGACGTCGCGGCGGATGAGCGCGATCACCCCGGCGAACCCGGTCGCGATTGCGGCGAGCAAGTCCGTCAGCGTCGGCGACCTGCGGCCGGCCACCTGCGAGTTGTATCAGTGTGATCATCGTGCTCCTGTGGCGACTCCGGTCCCACCGACGGACATACGCGAAGTCTCGTTCGGGCGATTGCGCGATACCTCACCCGCAGGGGTGAAACAGAACTCACCTGCGAAAACCAGCGGCGGCGCCACGATCGTTGTGCGATGCGTTAGCGTCCGCTAACGTATTGAGCGTGCTCGATCAGTTGGAAGCCGCAGCGGAGCCGACGCGTAGACGCCTCCTCCAATTGCTGGCCTCGGGCGAGCACACGGTCAACGAGTTGGCCTCGAACTTCACGGTCAGCCGTTCGGCGATATCTCAACATCTCGGCGTTCTCGCCGAGGCGGGCCTGGTCACCGCCAGGAAGGACGGCCGGTTCCGGTACTACCGGGTGGATCCGGATGGCCTTGCCAGGCTTCGTGCGCTGTTCGAATCCTTCTGGAGCAGCGAACTCGATCGCCTGGTCGCGGACGCAATCTCACTCGTACCCCCCGAAGGAGAAACGTAATGTCGTTCGACAAGTCGGTGGTCGTACCACTCGATCTCGATGCCACGTTCGAACTGGTCACCCAGCCCGAACGGCTGAGGCGTTGGCTGACCGTCGCGGCCCGCGTCGACCTGCGCGTCGGCGGCGACTTTCGATGGATCGTCACGCCAGGGCACTTGGCGTCTGGAACCTTCGTCGAGGTCGTTCCCGGCGAACGGGTCGTCTTCACTTGGGGATGGACGGAAGGGGGCGATCCGCCTCCCGGCGCCTCCACTGTCACGATCACCCTGAGCCCGTCCGACGGTGGCACCGAGGTCCGGTTGATCCACGAGGGGTTGACCGATGCCCAGTCCGCCAGCCACGCGGAGGGCTGGAACCACTTCCTCGATCGGTTGGTCCTCGCCGCCGCGAACGACGACGCCGGACCGGACGAATGGGCGGCCGCTCCCGATCCGATCGACGAACTCTCCAGCGCCGAAGCGACCCTCGCGGTCGTACAACACGTCCTTCGCGGCATCACCGCCGACGATCTGGACAAGCAGACGCCGTGCACCGAGTTCACCGTCGGTCAGCTGGTCGATCACCTGCTCGGGTCCATCACCAGCATCGGCAGCGCAGTCGGGGCCACCTTCAACGACAGGATGTCGAGCGCGCTCGAACCGCGGATCGCGAACGCCGGCCAGGCCGCGCTGGAGGCCTGGCGCAGCCGGGGACTCGACGGCACCGTCACGGTGGGGTCGGACACCCTTCCCGCGCCGATGGTGGCGAGCATCCTGTCTGTCGAATTCCTTGTCCATGCATGGGATTTCGCAATGGCAACCAGACGCGACATCGCGGTGTCGGATCAGGTCGCCGACTACGTGCTCGATCTCGCCACCAAGCTGATCAGCCCCGACCTCCGCGCCAGCGCGGGCTTCGCCGACGCGGTCCAGGTCGACGAAACGGCCACGCCGCTCGATCGTCTGCTGGCGTTCACAGGCCGGCGTCCGCTCGCGTCCACCTGAACTGCCCACCGCACACATCAGGGAGGAAGACCGCCGTGAAGATGCCGAAACCCACTGACGCAGACAAGGACTACTTCCGTTCACTCATCCCTGAGGCAGCGGCCGTCGAGGTCAAACCGATGTTCGGGAACCTCGGAGCATTCGTGAACGGCAACATGTTCGCGGGCCTGTTCGGAGGGAGCGTCGGACTCCATCTACGCGACGAAGCCAGCAGGGAAGAGCTGATCGCGACCGACGGAGCCGGCCCGTTCGGCCCGGAGGAACGGCCGATGGGCGGGTACGTCAGCCTTCCCCGATCCTGGCGGGCCCATCCCGAGCTCGCGGAACCGTGGGTCCAGAAAGCGCTGACGCAGGCAGCTGCACTCCCCCCGAAGGCACCGAAACCGAGGGCCACCGGGAAGAGACCCTGAATCCACGTGTCCCCGCCTGGCCCCTCGACGCCCTTCGCTGGCGCCGGCGAAGGCCGCCGATCAACGCGGCCGAGGCGCGTTGCGGACAGCGGGATTCACGGCTTCGGCTGCGCTGAGATCGCCGCTCCCATCCATCGGTGCAGGTAACGCCGGAGCTCGTCGTCGCTCCGTGGCGGATCACCGGGCGAGATGAAGAACGACTGCATTGTCCGCAGTTGGTATTCGACAAGTTCACGCAGGGCCGGCTCGTCGTAGCCGTGCCGGTCCCAGTCGACGTCGAATCGTCTGATCATCGACATTCCGAATACGCGAGCCTCGTCGGACGTGATGCCCTCGGTGTGCGAATGCGAACCGGACAGCATGATGCCCAGGTGCGGGGTGCGGGGCGCTTCGTTGAGTGTGTAGATCACGCCCTCGACGACCGCCTCCCTCGGATCCTCGATACCTCTCAGATGGTGCGTCAGGCGGTCGAGGAACCCGCCGACCGAGGCAATGGCTGCGGCACGCAGGAGAGCGTCGGTGTTGGGGAAGTACCGGTACACCGTCTGCCGGATGACGCCCAGCGATTCCGCGACGTCGGCGATGCTGATCGCCGCACCGTTTCGGTTGATGAGTTCGACTGCGGCGGAAACAATTCGACGGGACGCTTCCTCGTCGCTGTCCGGTGGACTACCGCCCCACCCGCGCCTTCGTGCCACCGGGCGGACGGTATCACAGCACGTCCGGTCGCCCGCCGCCTCATCGCGACGGAATCGACGAAACGTAACCATACACATGGGTGCTTGTGCGTATGATCGCTGCGATCATGGCTTCGGAGCGTTCGAGCGGGGCCACCGACCCAGCCCACAGCCGAAACTCGAGGTATCGCACAGTGACCAACCTTCAGCCCCGAAAGATGGACTTCGGATTCGAGGACGAGGACGTCCCCTTCCTGTGGAACCCCGAGAACCCCGCGTGGTCGAGCATGTCCAACGCGGTGTCGTTCCTGGCGATCGGCTTCGAGAAGATGATCGTGAAGCTGATCCTCCAGGCCAAGCCGCTGATGACCGATCCCGAGGTCGCGGCGGAGGCAGTCGCGTTCATGCGCCAGGAGGGCCACCACTCCACCGCGCACCGCCAGCACGTGAACGCGCTGATCCGGCGGTACCCCGGCCTGCAGAACACCCTGGACGCGGTCGTCGGCGAGTTCGACCTCCTCACCGAGCGGACCTCGATCAACTACCGGCTCGCGTACACCGCCGACCTGGAGGCCACCTTCACCCCGGTCTTCAAGCTGATGCTCGACAACGAGGCCACCCTGTTCCGGCCCGGCGACGACCGGGTCGCGTCACTGTTCCTGTGGCACTTCGTCGAGGAGGTCGAGCACCGCAGTTCGGCGCTGATCATCTACAACTCGGTCGTCGGCAACGAGCTCTACCGGATGCGGATGGCGGCCTCGATCTTCGCGCACGTGATGAAGTCGATCCGGATCGCGTGTGCCGGCTTCAACCAGCACGTTCCGCTGTCGGAGCGGAAGGTCGACTCGATGTCGATGTTCGCCCGGCACCGGGCGAAGCAGAAGGTGCTCACCGCCTTCGCGCCGTACCTGACGAAGGGGCCGATGCCGCGGGCGTTCGACGGCCTGCCGATCGGTGAGCAGCTCACCGCCCTGTCCGGCGCCATCCGCAGCCAGATGCCCGGGCACAAGCCCGCACACGAGAAGCTGCCCGTCCTCGCCGGCGAATGGTTCACCCGCTACGACGCGGGCTACGACTGCACCCGCTGGTACACCGCCGAGCGGCAGGATCGCAGCGCCGAGTCGGCGCTGTCGGAGGCGAAGTGATGTCGGACCACTGTTCTCCTACCTTCGCGGATCTCGCAACCCGCCTGGGCTTCTCGTGCGAGGAGGCCGGTGGACTCGTCGAGGTCCGCAACCCGGCCGCACTGGAGAACTGGACGCTTCCGGTCCTCGAGTTCACCATCGTCCTCGGGGCGGTGCTCGCGCTCGTCTACGCGATTCTGCGGCTGCGTAGGCACGGCGATCCCACCAACCTGGTGCTGTGGTTCGGTGCCACCGCGTTCCTGTTCGTGATCGAACCGCCGATCTACTTCCCGGCCGCGTTCGGCACCGAGGACTACCTGGGCACGATGTTCGCGCACAACGTGTTCACCGTGGACTTCCTGTGGGGTCGGCTGCCGCTGTACATCATCGCGATCTACCCGTTGATGGCCACCATCGCGTTCGAGCTCGTCCGGATGCTCGGCGTGTTCCGGATGAAGTACGGCGTGATCCTCGGTGCGGTGTGCGTCGGCTTCGTGCACCACGCGTTCTACGAGATCTTCGACCAGCTGGGACCGCAGCTGCGCTGGTGGGAGTGGACGCTCGACAACAAGGTCAACCAGCCCTTCTTCGACTCGGTTCCGCTACCCAGCGTGGTGGTGTTCGCGGCTCTGTGGCCGATGTCGCTGGCGCTGTGCGTCCAGTTCTTCGTCGGCCGGCACGTCGATGCGGGCCGACACTTCTCTGGCCTGCAGTTGGTGTGGCGCACCGTGGTGATCGGCCTCGCCGCCTCGGTCGGGGTGTTCGTGCTCCCGCTCCCGGCGACCGTCTTCGGCATGGGGAGCGACACGGTCCGCGGGTTCCTCTACGCCGCGGAACTGGTCGCCCTGTCGGTGGTGGCGGTCGTGGTGCTGGCGCGGCGGTGGTCGGCGCTGCGCGCGGGTGCCTCGGATGGTCCCGCCTACACGAACCGCTTCGTCCAGACGTATGCGCTCGTGTACCTGGCCGTGATGGCGGTGCTGTGGGCCACGGCGCTGCCAGACTTCTTCGGTGCGGTCGACGGGGTCACGAGCAACGGCGATCCCATCGGGAACCTCGGGTACACCCTGGTGTGCTTCGCGGTGGCCGTCCTCTCGGTGGTCGCCACCTTCACTGTGCGCCAACAGAAGTCGGCGGAGGCGGACCGTCCCGACGCCGCGCGGCCCGACGCGG